>CAIZNF010000517.1 GCA_903934275.1 uncultured Nitrosomonadales bacterium | reverse complement strand
GCAACGGCAACCCCTGGGAGTTGCCGCGCCCCAACTTGCGTTATCCGGTCGGGCTGGGCGGGCGCACCGAGCGATACACCGACGAGCAAGGCAATCACCGGGCTAGATGGGTTCCCGGCTACACCGTATATGGAACGGCTTTCGATACGCCTATCCTCGGTTATGGCGTAAACAACGCAAACCTGTTGCGCTTGTGGAAATCGGAAGCGCGCGAGTCGTTCGACTTTCAGGCTTTTAACATGGGCGATTACTACGGCGCGGTCAACGACATGGTGGTGGCCGAAAATTTGAGCAAGGTGCTGTATCCCAACGACGAACCGCAAGCCGGAAAGGAGCTACGGCTCAAGCAGCAATATTTCTTCGTATCCTGTTCGCTGCAAGACATGATCCGTATCGCCCTGCGCGACGTGGGTAGCCTCGAACGCTTCCCGGAAAAATTCGCCGCCCAACTCAACGATACCCACCCGGCCATCGCCGTGGCCGAGCTGATGCGCCTGCTGGTGGACGAACATGCCATGCCATGGAGCAAGGCCTGGGATATTACCCGCAGCACTTTTGCCTACACCAACCACACCCTGCTGCCTGAGGCGCTGGAAACCTGGTCGCTGGAATTATTCGAGCGCATCCTGCCGCGTCACATGGAGATTATCCGTGACATCAATAAATTTTTTCTCGATGAGGTGCGGATGCGTTTCATCGGCGACGAACACCGCGTCGCACGCATGTCGCTGATAGATGAATCCAACGGGCGCAGGGTGCGCATGGCCAATCTCGCCTGCGTCGGCAGCTTCGCCATCAACGGCGTTGCCCAGTTGCACAGCGACCTGCTGAAGAGCACGGTGTTGAGCGACTTCCACGATTTATGGCCGGAAAAATTCAGCAACAAAACCAACGGCGTCACCCCCCGGCGCAATATTGCGCTGAGCAACCGTCCCTTGGCGGCGTTAATCGACGAGGTAGTCGGCGGCGACTGGTTGCGCAATCTGGGCGAATTGCGCAAGCTGGAGCCTTATGCCGAAGATCAGGCGTTCCGCGAACGGTGGCGTGATGTCAAGTTGACCGCCAAGCAGCGGCTGGCCATTTACGTGCAGCGTGTCGCCGGGGTGAGCATCGACCCGCACAGCCTGTTCGACATGCAGGTCAAACGCATCCATGAATACAAGCGCCAGCATCTCAACGTGTTGCATATCATCAGCCTGTACAACAGGTTGAAACACGATCCGTCGCTGGAAATCACACCGCGTACTTTTGTTTTCGGCGGCAAGGCTGCGCCGGGTTACCGCATGGCGAAATTGATCATCAAGCTGATTAATTCCGTGGCCGAGATTGTCAACCGTGACCCGCAGGTCAACTGTTTTCTGCGGGTAGTGTTCGTGCCGGATTTAAACGTCAAGACCGCACAGCAAATTTATCCTGCTGCCGACTTGTCCGAACAAATCTCCACAGCCGGAAAGGAAGCCTCCGGCACCGGCAACATGAAATTTTCGATGAACGGCGCGCTGACTATCGGTACCCTGGACGGAGCCAATGTGGAAATCCGCGATGCGGTGGGAGAAGAGAATTTCTTCCTGTTTGGCCATACCGAGCAACAGGTGCAGGAACTATGGGCAAGCGGTTACCATCCCTGGACAATTGTGGAAAGCGATGCTGAGCTCCGTGCTGCCATAGGCCTGATTAATTCCGGCCTGTTCTCACATGGCGACAAACAGCTTTTTGCGCCGTTGACCGGCAATCTGCTGCAACACGATCCTTACATGGTTTGCGCCGACTATCGTTCTTATCTTGACTGCCAGGATGAGGTGGGCATCCGTTACCAGGATGTAGAAAGTTGGACGCGCATGTCCATCCTGAATGTCGCCAGGATGGGGACCTTCTCTTCAGACCGCGCCATCCGCGAGTATTGCGAGCATATCTGGAAGGTGCAGCCGGTTCCGGTGCAAAGCAGCTATTTGCCTGGCTCTTGACGATGTTTTTGTATTCCATGCGATCATAGCCACTCAGGCAGCTTGAATCTATCGGTCATGGCAAGCACGCCACTCCTGATTATGAAACTTGCCATGACCGTTTCCCCCTCTCCAACTTTCCCCCGTGGAAAAGCTCCTCTCCTCAATCCTCTGATGGAGCAACTAGCCATTCGACTAACCCATCAAAAAACGATGGGCAAGTCGCTGGTTATCCCGCAAGCGGGCGAGGAGGTGAACGAGGAAAGCAATCTTCAATTCCAGCGGGATAACCAGCGACTTGGCTGCGGTTGTTTGCAGCCTAGTCGAATGGCTAGTTATTTCACCCAGAAAGGGCAAACGAATCGCTACGCGAGTTTCACATAAACCATGTCAAAATTAGACTCTCCCAAAAATTTCATCAACCGCGAACTGGGGCAGCTGGAATTTAACTATCGCGTATTGGCGCAGGCGGAAAATGCCGACGTGCCATTGCTGGAACGGCTGAAATATCTCTGTATCGTCAGCAGCAACCTCGATGAATTTTTTGAAATCCGTGTTGCTGGCCTGAAGGAGCAGATCGGCCTTACCGACATCCCCGCAGGACCGGACGGTATGGACGCGCAGCAAACCCTGAAACAGGTGCGTGAGCAGGCCCGTCTGCTCATCACGCGGCAATATCAGGTGTTCAACGGCCTCCTGCCCGCCCTTGAAAAACAGGGAGTTTGCTTCTTGCGCCGTAGCAGATGGAACGATGCGCAGTGCGCTTGGGTAAAGGAATTCTTTTTCAATGAAGTGATGCCGGTTCTGACTCCGATTGGGCTCGACCCGTCGCATCCCTTCCCGGGCGTACTCAACAAGAGCCTGAATTTCGCGGTGGAGCTGCAAGGCAAGGATGCCTTCGGGCGCAATTCAGCCAAGGCTATCGTGCAGGCGCCGCGCGTGTTGCCGCGCACCATTCTTTTGCCACCTGAAACCAGCGGCTGTAAGCATTGTTTTGTGCTCCTGTCTTCCATCCTGCACGCACATGTCGGTGAGCTGTTCGGTGGTATGGAAGTGCTAAGTTGCCACCAGTTCAGGGTGACGCGCAACAGCAATCTGTTTGTGGATGACGAAGAAGTAAAAAACCTGCGCATCAGCTTGCAGGGTGAATTGCCGCACCGCCACTTCGGCAACGCGGTTCGGCTGGAAATCACCGACAACTGCGCGCCGCAAGTGGCGGAATTCCTGTTGCGGCAATTCGAGCTGGAGCCTGACGACCTTTACCGCGTGGATGGACCGGTCAACTTGGTGCGCCTGATGGATATCCCCGGCCAAGTGGCGCGCGACGATTTGAAGTTTCTACCATTTTCGCCCGACGTACCCAGTGTATTGCAAAAAAAGGGCGCGGACATGTTCATGGCGATCCGCAAGGGTGACGTGTTGCTGCACCACCCATTCCAATCGTTCCAGCCGGTTCTTGATTTTATCCAGCAGGCTTCCACCGATCCCAACGTGGTCGCTATCAAGCAGACGGTGTACCGCACCGGTGTCGATTCCGAGCTGATGGATGCGCTGATCGCGGCCACCCAGCTCGGCAAGGAAGTAACCGTGGTGGTAGAACTGCTGGCACGCTTCGACGAGGAAGCCAACATCAACTGGGCCAGCAGGCTGGAAGAAGTGGGCGCGCATGTGGTGTATGGCGTAGTCG
>CAIZNF010000516.1 GCA_903934275.1 uncultured Nitrosomonadales bacterium | reverse complement strand
GTTCAATCCGCAGATTACGCAGATTAACGCAGATTTTCATGCAGTTATCAATGATTACATATCACCCAAAAGGTAGGTACACTAAACGGGGCAATTCTTTGTTTAATCAGCGGAAATCTGCGTAATCTGCGGACAACTGCTTTTTGTAGGTTGATCTGGCTATGCCAGGCAACTATCATCCGGCGAGCAGAGTCCGCCCTACAAAAATACATGTTCAATCTGAAATTTGGTATCAGTGGACACTGCCACGCGGGAAACAAAACGCTTTCAATCTTGCAGCTCCAAACAAATATTGGTTGAGTGCGTCGCCAACGGAGATCACTATGAAAAAACTGAAAAATGAAAATGCTTTATTCAAGGAAGCGCTGCTCGCTGGCGTAAAGTACGCGGAGGGGCGTGGCGTAGTCGAGTTTGAAGCAACCGACTCGGCGAGCGAAAAACTGTTATATCTCTACCGGCTTCTGGTTCACGACAAAGTCATCCAAGCCCTGCCGGAGGAGCAAGTTGCCGAGAAGTCCATGCGACATAAACTTGCGATTTGGTATTCCAAACAATTACCCAAGGATCATCCACTGTTAAAGTAAGTGGCTCCCTTATCCGCCCCGATCCTACCAATTGGAATGAATGTGAATTTTTAGGGAGCCTCTATAAATTCAAAATTCTAAACGAGGCAAGGCGCGAGAGAAATTTCAGCGCGCCGCATGTGTTTGATATGTAAGCGATGAAATTTATTGAGCAACGCAGTATCACGACGAAGTTTGGATTTATAGAGGTTCCCTTTAGTCTCTTACCGGATGCGCAGCCAATCACCGTAAGAGCAGGCTCCAGTCCGCGAGCCGTTAAATTGCGACCTTGAGATCGCTCCTACGCGCGCCTTTTTGGTTCCGGCTCGTCCGGCCTAGAGATTCCCTGTTGTAGGTTCGGCTAAATATAACCTAATATGTGCGCCCGTATTGAGAGCAGCGTTGCCATGAACTTAACTAATTGTCTTATTGTTTGTAGTTTGCTGCTCACTGCCTGTGCGCAAGTTCCACAGCGCACTGAGTCAGCGCAACCGGCTGCGCCAGCCGGGCAGCAGGCGGAAGCTACGCAGATATTGCCCAATGTTGAGTTGAGCGACGAGTTGATCTATGAATTCCTGTTGACCGAAATTGCCAATCAGCGCGGACATAAAGCGCTGGCCGTGGAAGGCAGCACTAGCATGGCCAAAAAAACACGCGACCCACGCTTGGCGCGGCGTGCGGCGCAACTGGCCTTTGAGTCCGGCGATGTAAACAAGTCGATTGTTGCACTCAGACAATGGCGGGAAATTGAGCCGGCTTCGCCATTGGCGGGGCGTATGTTGTCTTCGATATTGTTGCGCGGTGGCAAATTGGATGAGGCACAACTGGAATTGGCCGAGGTATTGAAGGCGGAACAAGCAAATTCCGGAAATGCTTTCATGCAGATTTTCCAATTGGTCGCCCCTTATGCCGACAAGCCTGCCGCGTTGGAACTGATGCGCAATCTTGCGCAACCCTATCCGAATGTGGCAGAGGCGCATTGGTCAGTAGCGCAATTGGCGCAACTGGCGGGCAACATTGAGCTTGCTCTGAATGAGGTGCGGCAGGCGCGCAACTTGCGGCAGAATTGGGACATGGCGGTATCGTTGGAAGCGCAGCTATTGCAGAAAAAAGCACCGCAGCAAGGCTTGGAAGTACTGCGGCACTACTTGTCGGATTACCCGGATGCGCGTGAAATCCGTTTGCAGTATGCGCGCTCATTGTTGGAGCAAAAGCAGTACAAGCCATCGCGTGAAGAATTTCAGCGTCTGGCAAAAGACAACCCGGAAAACCCCGACCTGGCTTTCGCAATCGCTCTGATTTCCCTGCAATTAAACGACTTGCAGGGTGCGGAGACACAGCTCAAACAGGCACTCACCAAAGGCAAAAAGGAACAGGATACGGTGCAGTATTACCTCGGACAGCTGAGTGAGGCCAAGGAAAATGAAGAAGAGGCGATTGCGCATTACCGGGAAGTGAAAGGCGGCGAGCACCAGTTTGCGGCGCAATTGCGCGTAGCTTATATATTGAGCAAACGCGGCAGGCTGGAAGAAGCGAGGGGGCAGTTACACCAGATGCAGGCCAACAGCAATCAGCAACGCGTGCAACTATGGTTGATTGAGGCGCAATTTTTGCGTGATGCGAAGCGCGCAGAGGATGCGTATCAAGTGTTGCAGCAAGGCTTGGAAAAACTGCCCAACCACCCCGACTTGCTTTACGAAGCCGCGATGCTGGCGGATAAAATCGGCAAGCCGGATGTGTTCGAGCAACTGATGCGCAAGCTGATCCAGATTAAGCCGGATCACGCGCACGCATACAACGCACTGGGGTACAGCATGCTGGAGCGAAACGAGCGCATCCCGGAGGCGGTTGCCCTTGTGGAAAAGGCCTTGCAACTCGCCCCCGATGATATCGCCATCATGGACAGCGTGGGTTGGGGATATTACCGCAGCGGCAAGCTGGACGAGAGCGTGAAATTATTGTGGCGCGCTTTTGCCGGCAATCCCGACCCGGAAATTGCTTCGCACTTGGGCGAAGTGTTGTGGGCGCGCGGCGACAAGGAGGAAGCCAGAAAAATTTGGCTCGACAGCCTCAAGGCTAATCCCGGTAATGCGTTGTTGCAAGCCGTTATTAAAAAATTTATTCCGTGATAGGGGCCTCTAAAAATCCAGAATTCGCCCAAATGCAAGGCGCAGAAGAAATTTGCAAGCATCCGCTACGCGGATCGCCTGCTTATCCCACTTTGCCGTGCCGCATATGTTTGATATGTGAGCAAGAAATTTTTTTCGCAGCGCGGCAATTGGGATGAAATGTTGACATTTAATGTGAAACTTGCACGACAATTCGTTTGCCCCCTCTCCCTCCCGTGGAGGGCTGGAGAAGGGAAAGCAGGCATGGCGAATTTCATTATCATGGGTGGTGCTCGCCCATGCCCGTTGGAGGCTCCTTGATGCGCTGGTGGAGCGTATTGTTAGCAGGCATATTGTGCGGTTGCGCGTTGCTACCATCAGCGCCCGCACCGGTCGCACGCCCCGCGCAATTTGAAACAGCCGCGTTCGCACTTAATGGGCGCATTTCTATCAACCACCGGGGCGAACGCCATTCCGCCGGGCTGCGCTGGAACCATCAGGCTCAATCCGACGAAATGCTGCTGCTCGCACCGCTCGGACAAACTGCCGCACGCATTTATAGCGACGCGCGGCAGGCGACGCTGGATGAAGGCGACAAACACTACCAGGCCAGCGATGTGGAAACGCTGATGCAACAGGTGTTGCATTGGCATCTGCCGCTGGGGGGCTTGCATCATTGGGTGCTGGGTATAGCGGATGCCAATAGCCCTGCGAAAATAGAGCGCGCCGCGAACGGCCAGATTTCCGTGCTATATCAGAGCGGCTGGGAAGTGCGCTACCTACGCTATGCCGATACTAAACCGGGCAGTTTGCCCTCACGCTTGCAGCTAAGCCACGAGGGCTTACAAGTGCAATTACTGATTGATGAGTGGGAATGGAATCCTCAGTAAAATTGACTTGCCCCGCACCGGCGAAATTAAACCTGTTCCTGCATGTTGTCGGGCGCAGGCCAGATGGCTATCATCTGCTACAAACCCTGTTTCGCTTCATTGACCTGCATGACACGCTGCATTTCAGCCTGCGCGAAGACGGCATGGTGCGGCGCACCAACGCCATCGAGGGTGTGGACGAGGAACAGGATTTATGCGTGCGTGCGGCGCGCCTGCTGCAAAGCGAGACCGGATGCGAATTGGGTGTTGATATTACAGTCGAAAAATGCATCCCGATGGGCGGCGGCCTTGGCGGCGGCAGCTCTGACGCTGCGACCACTCTGATCGCGCTGAACCGCTTGTGGTCGCTATGCCTGCCACGCCCGCGCTTGATGCAACTCGGCCTGAAATTGGGTGCGGATGTGCCGGTGTTCGTGTTCGGCGAGAACGCCTTTGCCGAAGGTGTTGGCGAGGAGTTGCAAGCCTATTCCTTGCCGGAAGCCTGGTATGTGGTGCTGTTTCCCCCGGTGCATGTGCCGACCGCGCAGATTTTTGCCCGCCCGGAATTGACACGCAATACGGTTTCCATCACAATGCGCGCCCTCTCAAAAGGACTGCTTTTTGGGGGGCAGCTCCGGGAGCAGCAACTTCACAACGACCTGCAATCTGTGGTGTGTGGCATATTCCCGGAAGTGGGGCATCATATAACCTGGCTGAATGGCTTCGGTAAAGCGATGATGACCGGGTCTGGTGCATGTGTGTTTGCCGAGTTTGCCAGCCGCAGCCAGGCTGAAGCAGTGTTGCAACAGTTACCGCATGAGATGCGCGGTATGATCGCGCAAGGTTTAGCAAAGCATCCATTGCATGACTGGGTGCTTGAGAACGTGTTTTAAAAGTATAGCGAGCAGGCCGAAGTGCAAGACGCACGGAGCGCAAGAATGTACACAAGTACATGAGGATTCCGAGCACCGCGCAACGCCGCAGTTCGGACGCGCAGTAACTTTTAAAACACGTTCCGAGTGATGATGGGGAGTCGCCAAGTGGTAAGGCACCGGATTTTGATTCCGGCATTCGTAGGTTCGATCCCTACCTCCCCAGCCATATTTAAGGGTGTATGTTTTTTCGTTTTGATTCTTTAGAGGGTTGCAAGTGTCCTACGACCGCTTGATGGTGTTTACCGGCAATGCCAATCCCAAGCTCGCTGCTGCGGTTGTCCAGCACCTGCATATCCAACTCGGACGCGCCAAGGTTGGCCGCTTTTCCGACGGCGAAGTGATGGTGGAAATCCTTGAGAATGTGCGCGGCAGAGATGTGTTTGTGCTGCAATCCACCTGTGCGCCGACCAACGATAATTTGATGGAGGTAATGGTGATGGTGGACGCGTTAAAACGCGCTTCCGCCGGGCGTATCACCGCAGCGATGCCGTATTTCGGCTACGCGCGCCAGGATCGCCGCCCGCGTTCGGCGCGCGTCGCGATTACCGCCAAAGTGGTGGCCGATATGCTGAGCAGTGCCGGTGTAGACCGCTTATTGACTATGGATTTGCACTCCGACCAGATTCAAGGATTCTTCGATATTCCGGTGGACAACATCTACGCCAGCCCGATCTTGCTGTCCGATGTATGGAAGAGCAATTACCCTAACCTGATTGTGGTGTCGCCGGACGTGGGCGGTGTGGTGCGCGCCCGCGCACTGGCCAAGGAACTGGATGCGGATCTGGCGATTATCGACAAACGCCGCCCCAAGCCGAACGTGGCAAAAGTGATGAATATCATCGGCGATGTGGTGGGTCGCACCTGCATCATCATGGACGATATGGTGGATACCGCCAACACGCTATGCGAAGCGGCTAACGCGCTGAAAGAAAAGGGCGCAACGCGCGTGCTGGCCTACTGCACCCATGCGGTGCTGTCCGGCCCGGCGATCGAGCGCGTCGAAAATTCCGCGCTGGATGAACTGGTTGTTACCGATACCATCCCGCTGAGCGAAGC
>CAIZNF010000515.1 GCA_903934275.1 uncultured Nitrosomonadales bacterium | reverse complement strand
GGCTTCGCGGAGTATCAGAAGAAAACAACGCGCGTTATTCCGGTGATTATATTAACGCGCATGAAATGATCTCCCGTAATCAAAAATAGCCAGGCGCAGTGAATAGAAGGAACTGGCGATCGAAACGCTAGTTCCTTTTGGTGCGCCGAGCATGGGCATTGACTAGAAAGTGAAAGGCTTTTAGTTGATCCCGTGCAAGTCTCGCACTTGTTGTTGACGACCTGCTGCTAGTGCGGTTTTGTTTCTATACCGTCGCCATTCACATCTGATGCAAAGAGCGCCGTTACCTGTAAAAAGGTGCTGGCGCTTTTTGCTTTAAGGCTTGCGGTGGGTGAAGAAATCTTTTATGATGTGCGCCATGAACAAAACGAGTATGAAGAAGCACACTGAATTCCGAGCGGATCAGAAGGAACGTGTTTGAACTAAAATGATCTTACCCAAAAAGCGGGACCCCAGGCTCATCACTGTACGTCGCGGCGGGACTCTCCAAGACTCCGACCATCATCTGCTTGCGATATGGGCGGCCGATTGCGCACAGCACGTACTGCACTTATTCGAGGAAAAGCAGCCCAATGACGACAGGCCGCGTCGAGCCATCGAAGCGGCACGCGCATGGGTGCGTGGCGAGATCACGATGACTCAGGCCCGTGCAATGGGTGGTCACGCTATGGCTGCGGCGAGAGTGCTGAACGGTGCTGCCCGGCACTCTGCATTTGCTGCCAGCCAGTCGGCATTGGTAGCGCATGTCGCCGCACATGAACTCGGCGCAGCGGCCTACGCGATCAAAGCTGCGAGAGCGGCAGCGCTCGATGGTCAAGCTGAAGAAGCCAGTCGCCTTGAGTGCGAATGGCAGCGCTCCCAACTTCCAAGCGAAATCCGTGATCTCGTGCTTGACGACCAGAAGTTACGCAACGAAATCTGCTGGTTCGTATTTGATTGTTGACCGGCTCGCACAGATCGCATAGCTGCGGCTGGAACCCTGTGCTGCCAAAGCCTTTCACAATGATAGGGCTGTAAATGAGGCCTTGAAACTGGTCCATCAAATTAGCAAAAATTCAGGAAACAGCCAGCACAAAATAAGAACATCGGAATCCAAACATCGAAATCCATATTAACAGGCTCTCTGGGAATTAGCGTGAAAGCGCCAGATATGGTGGTCAGGCAAGCAGCCTATAACCTTCATTGTCGAGATAAATTCGCCGAAAAAGGTTGGCCAGATTGGTAATTCCGTAGCATCGTCGTTTGAGAACTTTGAGCTTGTTGTTGAAGCCTTCGACAAAACCGCTGGTTTGTCGGTCGACAAAATAGTTCAGAATGTCATCCCACCAACGGTCGAGCGTTTGGATGAAATCCTTGAAACACTTTACGCCGCTTTTGAAAACGGCGACCATCCATTTTTCGATTTTAACCTTCGCGGTATCCACTGAGATGTGCTCATCAAATATGTCTGTGAGTTGATTCTGTAAGTCATAAGCTGTCTTCAAATCTGGAGACAAGCGAAAGAGTCTCGCCAAGGTTTTGTGTTCTTCGACCGTCAAATCTCGCCGGTCTTTGCGCAAAGCCCACATGTTGCCCTTGAGAAGTTTGTATTCCTGCTCAGACGATTCTTTTTTCAGTCGTTTAAGCTCTGACTTTCGCAAGGTGTCCAGCCCATCCCGATAAGCTCTTGTAACATGGAACCGGTCAATTACCAGACGCACATGCGATAATTCTTCTCGGATTGCTTCGGTATAGCCTTCGTACATATCACTACAGGCCGTTTTGATCGTCTTTTTCAGTCGCTCAGGGATCGAACGCAAGAATTCGACCACAGTACTCTTTTCTCGGTCGGGTAAAACACCCAAAATTGAAATACAACCGTTTTTTCTGGCAGTTACAATCACCACGAAATCACGATGTCCTTTCCTGAGCGCGATTTCATCTAGTCCGAGCGTGCCGATACTGGTGTGCCGCGACCAATCTACCTTATCACTGATTTGACGCTCTAAAATGCCAAGCACCCGATCATAAGACAGCTTTTGTTTTACAGCCACATCTCCAACTGTAGAATTGATCAACTGAAAGAGAATGTGTTGTTCATAATCGTAGCTGTTCGGGCTGTTGGGATCATGCCAATCCAAGCGTTGTGTAGTGGTTGGGTGCCCATCACAATTTTCACATCGATACCGCCTGGGTCGATAGCGTAGATAAGTCGGATGCCCAAATACGGATAAATAGCGGATCTTTACCCAATCATCGTAACCGTGAAATTTTCGTATGATTTTGCCGCAACGCTGGCAAACCGTTGTCCCTTTTGTGCTCTCAATGGTAATAATGAGTTCGCCTGCTTTGGTCATTTCGCTTTTGAGCACCTGCACGTCGGGTATGTCTAAAGGAATGGATACTTGTGGCTTTGTCATGTGTACCTTTTTTGCTCAATTTTACCCTGCCGATTTACCCCCTGACGGTCTAAATGGTGTTGGGGTAAATGCGGTAGAATAGTGGGAAAAAGCCTACCGGAGATAGACAATATGGAAAAACGACCCCGCCACCGCCCCGAGCGAAAGTATCCAGAAGCAAACCGGCAAATCTTTGTCAGCGCAGTGAATACCTGTGTACACTGTGGTGCTGAACTTAAGCTTCGACCCAACTGGCATGTGCGAAAAACTATCCAGACAATGAATGGGCCGTTATTTTTGGCAGGGAAGGCAAAAATATGCATGAATACAGAGTGTTCACATTGTGGAACAAGATACTATGCCAGCCAAGTATGGTTATTAAGTTTGCCGAGTAGCACCTATGGGATGGATGTATTGGCCTATATTGGATGGCGCCATGAGCATGATCAGCGTCAGTTTGTGGAAATACAACGGGAATTGAATCAAAAAGGCGTTGAAATCAATGAGCGCAATGTGGGCAAACTATACCGGCAGTATTTGGCATTGCTAGG
>CAIZNF010000514.1 GCA_903934275.1 uncultured Nitrosomonadales bacterium | reverse complement strand
GATCTATGAACATGGCAGATAATCATCAGTCGAAAAGCACTACGGTGTTGCTGGTGGACGATGAGCCGGATATTCTTGAGTTGCTGGAACTGGCGTTGCGCAAGATGGGGTTGGAGGTGGACACGGCAGGCAATGTGCGTGAGGCACTGGCGAAGCTGGCGGCGCGCCGATATGGCTTGTGACTGACTGATATGCGGATGCCGGATGGCGATGGCTTGCAAGTGGTGCAGCACATCATGCAAAACAATCTGGATGTGCCGGTGGCGGTGATTACCGCGCATGGCAACATGGAAAATGCCGTTACCGCGCTCAAGGCAGGCGCATTTGATTATCTGGCTAAACCGGTTTCGCTGGATCAGTTGCGCGCCTTGGTGAAATCTGCGTTGAGCATGCCACAGGCAGGGCTGTCTGGCGACAAGATGCTGCTTGGGCATTCGCCTGCAATGCAGAAAGTGCGAGACTTGATCAAGCGTGTGGCACGCAGCCAGGCTCCGGTGCATATCAGCGGCGAATCGGGCAGCGGCAAGGAGTTGGCTGCGCGACTAATCGTACAAAGTGGGGCGCGCCACGATCAGCCGTTTATCGCGGTGAACTGTGGGGCCATCCCGGGCAACCTGATGGAAAGCGAATTTTTCGGCTACAAAAAAGGTGCGTTTACTGGTGCGGATAAGGATCGGGACGGGTTTTTCCATGCGGCGCATGGCGGGACTTTGTTCTTCGATGAAGTGGCTGATTTGCCGCTGAACATGCAAGTCAAGTTATTGCGTGCGATACAGGAGAAGCGCGTGCGCAAAATCGGAGCCACAGGCGAAGAGGAGGTGGATGTGCGCATCATCAGCGCGACGCATCACGACTTGGCCGAACGCGTGCGGCAAGGTCAATTTCGCCAGGATCTTTATTACCGTCTGAATGTGATTCCGATCCAAATGCCCGCGCTGCGCGAAATGCGTGAAGATATACCGGGGATCGCACAGCGGATACTGGAGCGATTACGCGGTGATGCGGAAGTGCGTTTCTCCGAAAATGCCTTGCACGCGCTGCAAGGATACAGCTTTTCAGGCAACGTGCGCGAGTTGGAAAACATCATCGAAAGAGCATTGGCACTGTGTTTGGAAGAGGTGATCGGGGAGCGTGATTTATTGCTGGTGCCCGTGGAGCATAACCAATCTGAAAGTGCTGCTCTCAGCAGCAAATACCCGTTGCCGAAATATCTGGATCATGTCGAGAGGCAAGCATTGCTGGAGGCGCTGGAACAAACCGGATTTAATCGTACGGCGGCTGCCAAATTGTTGGGGCTGACATTCAGAACCATGCGTTATCGCATGGAGCGGCTCGGTATCAAGGAGCCAAACAGTGCCGATGATGCGGATTGACGCACAAGGGTTTATGACAGGTTGCGAATATGTTCCGTCGCCGAACTGCGATGACCGTCCCGCCGGTGCAATCGAACTGTTGGTGATACACAACATCAGCTTGCCGCCGGGTGAGTTTGGCGGTGACGGAGTGCAACAATTATTCACCAATACGTTGGATGTAAACGCACATCCTTATTACATGGTTATCGCGGAATTGAAGGTGTCAGCGCACTTCTTCGTGCGCCGTGACGGGGAAATTATCCAATTTGTTTCCTGCTTGAAACGTGCATGGCACGCGGGGGAATCTTGCTGGCAAGGCAGGCCGGGCTGCAACAATTTTTCGCTTGGCATCGAGCTGGAAGGCAGCGATAACATTCCGTTTGCCGATGCGCAATATGCCGCGCTTAAAAATTTGACCATGGCATTGCGCGCAACCTATCCGATACGCGGTATCGCCGGACACGGTGACATTGCCCCACAGCGTAAAACTGATCCGGGGCATTGTTTTGACTGGGCAGTTTATCTGGCTGGGTTGTGCGGAGCGTAGGGTGGGCTCCGCCCACCATGTCGGGCAGAGCCCGACCTACATTTTTGG
>CAIZNF010000513.1 GCA_903934275.1 uncultured Nitrosomonadales bacterium | reverse complement strand
TAGAATATAGCCGTTAGTCTTGCTATGCCAGTTAACCGATATACCTCCGCTGAATCAGCCCATGTTTGTTATGGATTTACCGGCAGGTTCATTGGTTATGAGTTTCAAGATGGAATGTTAATTTTTCTATGAATGTTCTTATTTTTAGCCAGTATTTTTGGCCGGAAAATTTTCGTATCAGCGATGTTGCCAAGACACTATCAGAAAAAGGCATCGCGGTCGAAGTGCTGACGGGTAAACCGAACTACCCACGCGGAGAGATATTCACAGGGTATCGCGCATGGGGATGCCAGCAAGAAATACATCATGGTATTAACATCAACCGCATTCCGTTACTTGCGAGAGGAGGGGGGGCGTGGCGTTTGTCATTGAATTACATATCTTTTGTGGTTTCGGGGCTGTTATTCGCACCTTGGATACTTCGAAAAAAGAAATTCGATGTGATCTTTGTCTTTGCACCATCGCCGATTCTCCAAGCAATCCCTGCGCTTTTTATGGGCCTGTTAAAGGGGTGTCCCGTGGTCTTGTGGGTGCAGGATCTTTGGCCGGAAAGTTTATCTGCGACTGGACATTTGCGTAATGAGGCAGCTCTTAAACTGCTTGAGTGTGTGGTTCGTTGCATCTACCGATATGCTGATTTGGTTCTTGTGCAGTCGAAGGCATTTGAAGCACCTGTTAAAGTATTGGCACCATGCACGCCCGTTGTGTATTACCCGAACTCGGTGGACGCTTCTTTTGCCGTTCAAGCCGATGGCGAACTTCCTGCGACCCCGGGACTAGATGCAGAATTCTCGATATTGTTCGCTGGTAACGTCGGCACTGCACAGGCGGTTGGTGTAATAATAGAAGCCGCGTCGTTATTAAAAGAGCACTCGGATATCCATTTTGTTGTTCTTGGTGAGGGAAGCCGCTGGGAATGGATGCAGCAAGAAGCTCTGAGGTTAAAATTAAGCAACTTACACATGCCTGGCAGCTTCCCGATCGAGACCATGCCAGGTTTCATGCAGAAGGCTTCAGCACTGCTGGTGACACTGGCGGATCGGGAAATATTCAAAGCCACTATTCCCAGTAAAGTTCAGGCATATCTGGCTGCAGGTCGCCCTATTCTGGCTTGCCTTAATGGTGAGGGTGCCAAGCTGGTAACTGAGGCCGGTGCAGGTTTGGCTGTGCCCGCAGAAGACGGGCGGGCGCTGGCTGATGCCATATTGGACTTGTACCGCATGTCAACGCTAGAGCGTGATGCTATGGGCGGTCGTGGTCGTTTATACTATGCGAGGCACTTTTCGCATGACATGCTAGTCGACCAGTTAATCGGGCATTTGCGATCCGCGTGCGATTCTAAAGAGAAGGCAATATGAATATATTGATATTGGGTGTCAGCGGCATGCTCGGAAATGCAATGATCCGGGTGTTAAGTGAAAAATTAGGTTGGCAGGTGTATGGAACCGTACGTACAGAAAACTCAAGGAAGCTCTTTCGCCCCGAAATCGCTGAGCGTTTGCTTTCTGGCGTGGATGTTGAGCATCAAGACTCTCTGTTGCAGGCATTTATCCGAACCCGACCCGATGTGGTAGTCAATTGCATAGGCCTGATCAAGCAATTGGAGGATGCCGAAGATCCATTTCAGGCAATTTCAATCAATTCTCTCTTGCCTCACCGGTTGGCACGATTATGCGAATTGTCGGGCGCACGGTTGGTGCATATTGGTACAGATTGCGTCTTCGCTGGAGACCGGGGCGAATACCGTGAATCCGACTCATCGGATGCCAAGGATCTGTATGGCAGATCGAAGTTTCTCGGAGAAGTGGACTACCCTCATACCATTACGTTGCGCACCTCCATGATAGGGCACGAACTGCAGAGTGCTCATGGCTTGGTTGACTGGTTCTTGGCACAGCAAGAACGCTGCAACGGGTTTACAAAGGCAATATTCTCCGGGCTGCCGACCGTTACCTTGGCGCAAATTGTCCGCGACATTGTAATCCCTCGCACGGATTTACATGGCGTGTATCACGTCGCTGCGCAGCCCATTTCCAAATACGATTTATTGAAATTGGTCGCTGAAGTGTATGGGAAGCAAATTGAAATCGCCCCCAGTGACAAATTAGTGGTCGACCGTTCGCTCAATGCGGAGCGTTTCCGCGATGCTACAGGCTATGTTCCAGCGAGTTGGCCGGAGCTGATCGAATTAATGCACAACTACCGATAGGCTCGAAACGTTATGTTCAAAGGCAAAACATTGATGGTTACCGGCGGCACTGGTTCTTTCGGGAACACCGTGCTCAAACGATTTCTCTCAACCGCCGTATGTGAGATTCGCATCTTCAGCCGCGACGAGAAGAAGCAAGAAGAAATGCGCATCGCGCTGAATAATGAAAAGTTAAAATTCTATATAGGTGATGTCCGCAATTACGACAGCATCCACCAAGCCATGAAGGGAGTGGATTATGTATTTCATGCTGCTGCACTTAAGCAGGTTCCCTCATGCGAGTTTTACCCGATGGAGGCGGTACGTACAAATGTGCTGGGTTCTGAAAATGTGATGGAGGCCGCCATTGCGCGCGGCGTGTCGCGTGTGGTGATGCTGAGCACCGACAAAGCGGTATATCCTATTAATGCAATGGGTATCTCCAAGGCGATGATGGAAAAATTTATGGTCGCCAAAGCGCGCATGCAGAGTGAAGGCGAAACAGTGTTGTGTGCCACTCGTTATGGCAACGTGATGGCCTCGCGTGGTTCGGTTATCCCATTATTTTTGTCACAGCTAAAAGAAGGGAAGCCCCTCACGGTCACCGACCCGAATATGACGCGCTTCTTGATGTCACTGGAAGACTCGGTAGACTTGGTATTGTACGCATTTGAGCACGGCAAGCAGGGCGATATTTTCGTGCAGAAGGCTCCAGCTTCGACAGTTGCCGACTTGGCGCAAGCGTTGAAAGAACTGTTCAGGAAGGACAATCCAATCCGCGTTATCGGCACTCGTCATGGGGAGAAGTTATATGAGTCGCTGATCTCACGCGAGGAAATGGCAAAAGCCCAAGACCTAGGCGCTTATTACCGCATTCCGGCAGATAACCGCGATCTCAATTACGCGCAATACTTCAGCGAAGGCGAAGAAAAAATCTCGCACCAGGAAGATTACACCTCGCACAACACCGAACGCTTGCAAATCGAACAAGTTAAAACGTTGTTGCTGACACTTGATTCTATCAAGGAAGAGCTCAATGCTTAAAGTCATGACCATCGTCGGGACGCGACCGGAATTGATAAAAATGAGCAGGGTGATCGCCGAGTTCGATCAGCACACCCAGCACATCTTGGTTCACACCGGGCAAAACTACGATTACGAATTGAACCAGCTGTTCTTCGAAGACCTGAGCATCCGCAAGCCTGATCATTTCCTTGAAGCGGTGGGCGAGAACGCTGCGCAAACTATCGCTCGTGTGATCGAAAAATCTGATGAGGTCATGGCGAAAGAACAACCGGATGCACTTATGCTGTACGGTGACACCAATTCCTGTCTTGCGGTCATCGCGGCGAAGCGCCGCAAAATACCTGTGTTCCATATGGAGGCGGGCAACCGTTGCTTCGATCAGCGCGTGCCGGAGGAACTGAATCGTAAGGTGCTGGATCACTTGAGCGACATTAATCTAGTGCTGACCGAGCATGCGCGGCGTTACCTGATAGCAGAGGGGATTCGCCCGGAAACAATCATCAAGACCGGTTCGCATATGCGCGAGGTGCTGGATTACTACATGCATCGTATACAGGGATCGGATGTGCTGCAACGCATGGTGCTTGATGCCAATGAATATTTTATTGTCAGCGCACACCGTGAGGAAAACGTCGATACGCCAACTAACTTGCTGGATATGGTCGAGACGCTGAACGTGTTGGCCGAAACATATAACTATCCTGTCATTGTTTCCACCCATCCTCGCACCCGGAAACGTCTTGATGCGCTGAATATAGGCGAGATGAACCCGAACATCCAGTTTCTCAAACCATTTGGATTTTGTGATTACATCAAGTTGCAAATGGAGGCGTTCTGCGTTGTGTCCGATAGTGGGACAATCACCGAAGAGGCTTCGCTGCTCAATCTCCCTGCGATCACCATCCGCAATGCACATGAGCGTCCGGAAGGTATGGATGTAGGTACGCTTATCATGAGTGGGCTCAAAAAAGAGCGGGTGCTCGATGCGGTGAAAGTGGTTGTGGCGCAGCATGACAGGGCGAATCGGGTGATGCAACCAGTGGAGGATTACGAGGCTGTCTCGGTGTCCAAGCAGGTACTGAGGGTGGTATTGAGTTATGTCGACTATGTGAATCGTACGGTCTGGTTTAAATCGGCCTGAATGGTTATGCTGTCATTTGCCTGTGGGGCATGTGGGTGAATATGAAGAAGGTGTTGGTGACTGGGGCGAGCGGGTTCATCGGACGGGTTCTATGCGCTGAATTGCTAGAGCGAAAATTTGCTGTCCGTGGCGTGATTCGTGGATCGTCGAATTGGGATGGGGGCGACGGCGAAGTTGTTAAGGTGGAGGGCATGGATGACGCTACCGAATGGACGGATGCGATGGAGGGAGTGGATATCATCATTCACCTTGCTGCTCGTGTTCATGTGATGAGCGATACCGTTGTCGATTCCTTGGCCGAATTTCGGCGCGTTAATACCGCAGGAACCGAGCATCTCGCGCGATGTGCTGCAGCAAACGGTGTAAAGCGCTTGGTCTATGCCAGCTCCATTAAGGTCAACGGTGAAGAAACTCGTGGCGACAAGAGATTCACGGAAGCCGATGCGTCTGCACCGCAAGATCCCTATGGGGTTTCAAAGTGGGAGGCCGAGCAGGCATTGCACCGAGTAGCCGGTGAGACTGGGCTGGAAGTAGTTATCGTGCGTCCTCCGTTGGTCTATGGTCCCGGCGTAAGGGGCAATTTTATCAATTTGTTGACCGCGATAGACAAGGGAGTGCCATTGCCGCTGGCGGGTGCGAACAACGTGCGCAGCTTGATATATGTGAATAATTTGGTAGATGCTTTGATTGTTTGCGCGACGCATCCCGCTGCCGCTGGGCAAACCTACCTAGTCAGTGATGGCACGGATATCTCGATGGCTGTTTTGATCAAAGAGATCGCGCATTCATTAGAACGAAATAACCGCTCATTCTATCTGCCCCCCGCTTTGCTGCGCGCGTTTGCTTCTTTATCGGGGCGTTCAGACCAAATCGAGAGATTATTAAATTCATTGCGCGTCGATGATAAAAAGATACGCGATGAATTGGGATGGATCCCGCCCTACACTTTGAAGCAAGGTTTGCGCGCAACGGCAGACTGGTTCCGCAACTAATATCTGCTGGGACTCCACCATATAGCCGAGCGAGGATGGTTTTGGGGTATTGGGTATTGGGCATTCGGCTTGTTGAGACGGTGGGCTTACCTTATACGATGCAAGTAAATTGGAGAAGGTGCTGTTAAGTGGTGAGTCGGGTATAGTCTTTAATCCTAAGCTCGACTAGTACGCGTCAATGTAGGTCGGGCTCTGCCCGACATGGTGGGCAGAG
>CAIZNF010000512.1 GCA_903934275.1 uncultured Nitrosomonadales bacterium | reverse complement strand
TGGCTGATTTCATGGGGCGGGTGCAGCAGCGTTATTTACGGGAAAAAGCAGCCATACGCTCCGTGGAATCATCTGTCACCGGTTGACTCGATTGGGGATGGGGCAAGGCAGGCATATCTGCCAAAATCACCGTATGCGATTAACCCCCATTGAACAACAAGTGATACGCGATGCCAGCCTGCGGTACTTTGGCGTAAGACCGCGCCTATTTGGTTCGCGCGTGAATGACGCCAAGCGTGGCGGCGATATTGATTTGTACATAGAAGCACCGGTTTCTCCCAAGCAAGGGGTTGAGGCCCGACTGCATATGGTGGCGGACATCTGGAAAGAACTCGGCGAGCGCAAAATTGACGTGGTCGTCAATTCTGGCGGCGAGCAATTGGCCATTTATGAAGTAGCGCAACGTGAAGGAATCTTGCTATGAGTTTGCCCCTTGAAGATGCCTTGCGCCAATGTGATCGGCATGCGCAGCGGATGAGCCGAGCGTTGGACCGCATTCCTTTTCCCCTCGACGGTCACGAACTGGCGGATGAGAACGAGGAGCTGATTACCCTGATTGACCATGTGCTGCGGCAGTTTTGTTCGCAAGTCTTGCTTGAACTCGCGGAAGATCGCCCATTGGCTGTTTGCCGCTTTAGGGTCGGAGCACCCGAGTTCGACAGTTCCGAGCCCCAGAATTCGTACATTCCCAATGAAATCAATCGCTTAAGAGATGAAGCGCAGCATCAAAGTCATCGGGTTGACCGGCGAGGCCTGAAATCCGTAATGCTCGTAAAACTGCTTGGCGCGCTCATGAATGGCATGCACCAGCAAGGCTCTCACCCCGACGTTGTGGGACACGACCACGGCCCGGTTAACAGCGTCTTGCAACAGCGATGGTCCCAACTTAATTCCTTGGGCGCGATGATCAACGGCCAGTCGGGCCAGCACCATCACCGGCACCGGATCGGGCATGTTGCGTCGCACCGAACCGGTTGCGATCGCATGCGATACCGCACCGGCCGCCATGGCGTAATAGCCACGGATGATCTGGTCTTGATCGACCACAACAAACGTGCGGCTGGCCCCGCTGAGTTGGTTGACACTGGCCCGCCGTTTTAGCCACTCGTCAAGTACCGTTTCGCCGCACTCAAACTGGTCGAAGTGATGTGTCGGCAGCAAGGGTTGCGGTGCGCTGAGCTGCAAGCTCATGCCTTGTTAACCCAGGGTGGACTCACGGCCATCAGGCGCTCAAGTCCCGGGTTATGCGCAGCAGGTGCATCGAGCATGGCGGTAAACGCCTGAAACTTGCTGGAATCCAAGCTAAAAAACACCTGATCCAGCAGCACTGTTTGCGCTTTGTCACAGGCCGCTTCGAGCATAAAGTCAGAGCGGTTTTTGCCCAATAGAGTGGCTGCGTGATCAATCAGATCGCGCTGCTCAGGCCGGGCACGCAGGTTGATGGCTGCATCACGCATAAGACCTCCTTTGATTTGTACACAACAGATACGCAGATGGTATCGGCGCGTGTAGCTATTGTCAATACAAGCTCAGTATTCGTCCAGAACGATTTCGTTCACTGCTAAATGTTGTTTGAACCCAGATTGGTCATTAGAGAAAATCCGTTCGGGCTGAGCCTGTCGAAGCATTGCCAACCCTTCGACAAGCTCAGGGCGAACGGGCTCTAATGAACTATTCGGGTTGAAATCAACGGTACCCGTTGGCTGATTTCATGGGGCGGGTGCAGCAGCGTTATTTACGGGAAAAAGCAGCCATACGCTCCGTGGAATCATCTGTCACCGGTTGACTCGATTGGGGATGGGGCAAGGCAGGCATATCTGCCAAAATCACCGTATGCGATT
>CAIZNF010000511.1 GCA_903934275.1 uncultured Nitrosomonadales bacterium | reverse complement strand
TCGAACAGACTGGCCATTTCCGGCATGGAGGATTTGATGGCCAGCAGAAATGCGTATCTGATAGAGGTGCCGATGTTCTGGAACAATGCGGTTATCGCGGCTTGGTTGATGAAAGAAAACGAGCCCGCGTGCAGATCAATACCCCCGCAGCCGATGTCGAGAGACGGTGGGCTGATTTGTGCCAGCTGATAGGTTCTCACCGGTGTTCTGGCGTAGAACCCCCCGGCAGAGTATCCGTTCATGGTTTGCCCCTTGTAGGACGATGGGGGGGTGGCGTTGCTGTACCCGCCCATGTTGTCGAACCAGGTTTGCATCCCCGTCCCCACGTTGGCGTTTGCGGGAGCTGCTATGAGACAGGTGGCGGCAAGAGCCGGGATGAATAATTTGCGGTAGCGCATGCGGTTTCCTTCCTAGAGATCGCCCGGTGTGGTCTGTGTCAGCACGTAAATCCGTTCCACAAAATCCTCTAGCGACAGCACACCGGAGCCGAGTATCACCATCTTGTGGGTTTTGACATTGCCGAGAACAAAGAGAGGAACAGCCTCGACCCCCAGCTGAGCAGACAGCCCGTTGTCTTTGACCGAGGGTGGTAATCCCTCAATGGTTGCCCCGTCCAGGCTGATCGGCAGGATCGTCATGTCGTATTGGCGGGTAATCCATTGCAGCGTTGGCACCATGTGCTTGCAATAGGAGCAGTCGCCACGGAAGAAGAAAAATATCCCCCACTCCCTGGCAAGGTCGGTCATGGTCTGGGTTTCCCTGACCTTGCGCTCCCGTGCCGCCACCTTGATGGCGGAGTTGTTCATCGGATTTTTAAGCTCGTAGTTCAGTTCGGCGTTTTGCCACAGCACTCTGCGCCAGACATCGGCGAAGAAGCTGGCGCGGTCAATTTCAACCTTCTGCGCCGCCATGTACGCCTTGATGTTGTCAGGTGTTGGATGTACCACCGCAAGCGCGCGTTTGGCATCGAGGTCTTTGCGTATCTTCTCCAGCTCCTCGACGGCCATCTCTTCCCTGGACTTTTCTGATGGTATGAGCTTGTCGGCTACTTTTGACTGCGGGAGCGGCCTTGCCTCTTCTTCGCAATACCAGTTGAATTTCTCTTGACCATGGCACGCCCATACAGACGAATATTCCATGCCTGGCGGGTAGTCTCGCCCTTCCAGCGCCAACGATGCTGTAGGCAGCAGTGCGGTCATCAGGACGAGCAAAACACGGGCTACAGTGCGCATGGCTTACTGGTCACTCAAGGCGATTTCCCTAACACGCCGGGTGTAATCGTAGGTGGTGCTGGGTGAATCCTTGATAATCGCGGCTGAGTTGATGATGGTGCATTTGCACTCTAGCGCCACTTGCGTCAGTGCAACATCAAGCCTTTTACCGAAGCGCGAGGCCGACTCGATGATCTCGGCTTGCGCTTTCTGATCCATGCCGGGCTTCATTTGCGCAACCAGGTTTTTTTGTTGCGAGGTGACAATACCGATGATGTCCACCTTCGCCATCATCGGCGCAGGGTGAAAGTGCTGCCATCCGGCCATGACCGCAATTGCGGCGGTTGCTGCGACAGTCCCGGTGACGAAATGTGCGAAGGTAGACATATTGATCTCTGATTGAAGTATTTACAGGCCTGGCCGGTTCAGCTTTTCCGTCTGTCCTGCACTCGCCTGGCACGTCTGTCGTTTTTTATCTTTTCCTCAAGCAGGACTTCGATGGCTTGCGTGGTTGCCATCCCCATTTGCTCGCGCATCGCTTTTATTCGCTCGAAATCCTCGGCGCGCGTGGAAAACAACATCATCGAGAACGGATCAAGCAGCAAGCGTCCAATTCCTGAGCCCATGGGGCTATGCACAAAGATTTCCGAGTAGTGGCCGTGCTCCGTGGAAACGCTCGATAGCTGCCGCTTCATCCACTCATCCACGTGGAGCTTTCCCTCTTTGCCCAGACGGTCTATGTTTTCCGGCTTCTGCCGCAGCAGGAACAGCCAGTCCGCATTGTTGATTGACGCTTTGCTGGCCTCGGTCTTGTAGTAATCATCCACGCTTTGGGTAATCGTGCCGAACGCTCCGCCGTACTTTCTCGCACGACGATACCCCGCTTCGATGAAGTGCCCGCTGCTGCCACTGCCCATCAGATCCCACGCTTCATCAATAATGACGATCTTGCGGCGCGAGCGATCCAGATACATTTCCTGGGTGATGCGATACATGATGATCTGCATGACCACCGCCTGAAGGTCTCTTTTGCTCTTGAGCTCCTCAAGCTCAAGCACGATGAAGTCCCTGGTGAATTCAATCGTTGCCGGCCCCTCAAAGTAACTCGCATATACGCCGTACTTTGTGTAGGGTTCGAGCGCCACCGCCATGTGCATCAGCTCGGACTCTCTTTCGGCTGCATCATTGATTTTTCCGGTGCGCAGCAGGTCGTAGATGTCCGTGATGGTGGTGTCGCTGCCCTTTGCATCCCATACCTGCTTGATGGCGGACGAGAGTGCCGTATAGCAGAAATTGTTGAGCGGTTCGCGCGGACTCGCCATTTCCGCAAGAAGCGGGAGCAACATTTCCATGTCGTTATTGATGTCCCTGACCATCGAGAACGGATTAAGACACAGCGTGTTTTGCCGCTCGTCTGCAAATTCGATGAATTCGCCATCCATCAGTTCGCACAGGTTTTTGTAACTGCGCCCCACATCGATAATCCAGACTTTGGAACCGGCTGCGTGGTAGCGATACGCCATTTCATTCACGAAGACGGACTTGCCAGACCCTGATAGCGCTGCCACTGCAAAGTTGTAGTTACCGCCGGTGTTATCGAAGAGATCAAAGGCCATGATCTGCCCGCGCCGCCCGAACAGGGTAATCAGCGGAGTCTTTGTGCCTTTCCATTCGGCGATCAACGGCGACGTCATCACCGCGTTGTCGAGGGTCTTGGTATATACCCGGCCAAATGTATTGAGGTCTTGTTGCATCGGCCTGGCTAGCGTCATCGGCAGCGATGAGGCGAATGCCTGATGCTGCAGATAGTAGTCGCGCGTAATGTCATAACCCCGCGCACGCCATACCGCCTTGACCGCGTGCTCGGCGCGTGATGCATCTTCAACAGTCGATAGCAGGCAGATTTGGTGGTACATGCGCAGCGTGCTCTTGCCTTCATCGAAGGTCTTGAGTACAAAATCCCAGTCTCGCTTGCGATCTTGAAGGTCTGGCTGAAATCTTGCCATGTACGAAGCCGCATTCTGTGTGGCACGGGCCGATTTCATCAGTGCGTAAGTTCTTGCCGATTCGTGATCCTGCACAATCGCGCCCATCGTGATCAAGAATGGACATGGCATGGACAAGGCCGTTTGATAAGGATCACCGATCACGCTGCCCATGTGATTCAACCGGCTGTACTTCGGGTAGTTTCTGACCGAGAAAAGCTGCATGACCGTTTCTTTTCCGCCGCTTTTGCAAAACCGTATGCCCTGATCGCTGACGCAC
>CAIZNF010000510.1 GCA_903934275.1 uncultured Nitrosomonadales bacterium | reverse complement strand
CGGTCAGGTGCGCCATGCTGTGACCGCTTCAAGCTATTCACTAACACGCCCTCGCCGCTGGCACCCCATCGACATCCCTCTTCTGCCATTACAGCCAACGTACTATCCGAGATTGAACCTTCTGCAGGCCACATGCCTTTTGGCTCACGGCCGAAGCGTGCAGCATGGCTTTGTTTCGCTTTGGCAATGTGCGTGGCGACGCGTATTTTCCCTGCCGGGTAACGTATGGACAAAGGCAAGGGTACCTCGGGCATGGCCTCTCGAGCGCTGTTGAAATCAATCAGTAACGGAGCCAGTGGATGGTAGTGCGGCGTTGAAGAAATCTCAATTTGCCCGGAGTCCGCCAATTTGCGATAGCGCGGAATAATGCCGCTTACCAATTTGCCGATCAGGGCGAGCAATTGCCTGCGGTCTTCGAGGTTAAAACCCTCGGCCTTGCTCATTAGATGCACCACCAGATCGCACTCGCGCCGCACACTTTCGCCACACCATGCCAAGTGATACCAAATGAGCAAATCAGCCATATACTGGTCCGACAAGTATGACAGTGCGGCTTCGCCGTCAGGTTTTAAACGCTCAAATAATTCAAGCAGGCGCTTATAGACCGGATAAGGCTCAATCATCTTGGTGTGATTGGTGAGGAAGCAGGATTCGAGAATGAATTTGCGCTGCTCCGGCAACAATTCACCGCAAGTTTCGTCGTGGGCAAGCATGCGCAGCAACGGATCGCGCAACTGCCCAGTGGCAAACTGGTCTGCGTAGTCTTCCAGTTGGTCGAGCAATATAGGTACAAAATTTACCACGGCATGCACCTTGGGATGTTGCTCAAGGTGGTAAGCCATGTCGGTGTAATCCTTGATGGCGTGCAGATAAGTCCATGGCAACACGAAATCGCCGCTTTTATAATCGCGGTAATCCGGCTGGTGCATGTGCCAGAGAAAAACTAAATCAATGGGTTTTCCCATAAGGGTTGCGGTAAGGTCAGTATTGGTTTAAATCAGCGGAGGCTATGAACCTTCTGTCCGAGCATCTCCGGGGTAATGAGCGTCACACCATTCGGGCTGACATGAAAACGCTCGCGATCACTTTCCGGATTGACACCGACTTCCAAGCCTTCCGGGATATTGCAATTTTTATCTACAATGGTGCGCTTCAGCGTCACATTGCGGCCAACCTCCACGTTGGGCAACAACACTGAACCCTCAATATTGCAATAACTATCCACCCGTACGTTGGAGAATAGCAGCGAATTGCGCACCGTCGAACCGCTCACGATACAGCCACCGGAAACCAGCGAGTCAATGGCAATGCCGCGCCGGTCATCATCGTTGAACACAAACTTGGCTGGCGGCAATTGCTCCTGATGCGTCCAGATTGGCCATTCATGGTCGTACATATTCAAGTCTGGGATGACCCTAGTCAGCTCCATGTTAGCCTCCCAGTAGGAATCAATAGTTCCCACGTCGCGCCAATAAGGCCCATTGCCATTCCCTGTGCCCACGCAACTTTGCTCAAAATTCTGCGCGAACACACGATATTTCGAAATCATATACGGGATCAAATCCTTGCCAAAATCGTGGCTTGAATTCGGGTCGTCGGCATCGCGTATCAATTGCTCAAATAGAAAGCGGGTATTAAAAACGTAGATACCCATACTGGCCAAGGACTTGTCGGGCTTACCCGGCATGGGAGGGGGATTGGCCGGTTTCTCGGCAAACTCAACGACGCGGGAATCCCCATCCACTCCAATTACGCCGAACGCAGTCGCATCGGCAATGGGCACCTCAAGACAAGCAACCGTCATGTCAGCCTTGTTTTCAACGTGAAAGGCCAGCAATTTGCCGTAATCCATTTTGTAAATATGGTCGCCAGCCAGTATCAGCACAAAATCCGGCTTGCTTGTGCGCAAAATATCCAAATTCTGGAACACCGCGTCGGCTGTCCCTCTATACCAGCGATCTTCGCTGATCCGCTGCTGCGCGGGCAATAAATCGACGAATTCGCCAAATTGGCCATTCAAAAAAGACCAGCCGCGCTGGATATGCTGAATCAGGCTGTGCGACTTGTATTGCGTTGCCACCCCGATACGGCGGATACCGGAATTCACACAGTTGGACAATACAAAATCAATGATGCGGAATTTGCCACCGAAAGGAACAGCTGGCTTGGCACGCCACTCTGTGAGTTGGTGCAAACGACTGCCGCGACCGCCAGCCAAGACTATCGCATAGGTGTTTTTGGTTATGCGGCTGACAAACCGCGATACCGTATCTCCAGTCGCAAGATGGTATTTTTTTTGCAGGTAGCCATGTTCAGCTTTCATTTTGCCTCACCATTTAATTTACATTGCTGTAGTGCGGTCATTATCGTTTACAATCGTCTCACTTGACAAGAATAATGGGACATAGATGAACAGGTTGATCGAATCGCTGCTGCAGGCTCGTCTCAGCGACCCTTTCGGGCTACTCGGCCCGCATCGTAGAGGCTCCGAATGGCTGATCCGGGTGTATGAACCTTATGCCAGCGGCGTTGACTTGTTGAACGACACTGAAGCTACTGCATTCAAGCGCGTCCACCCTGGTGGAGTATTTGAATGGCGCGGCAACAGCGAACCCGTCCGCCCCTATCGTCTGCGCATGCACTATGGTAGTGCGACTCATGAAATATTAGATGCTTATCAATTCCCGCCACATATTTCCCAACAAGATTTGTATTTATTCAGCGAGGGTAAGCTGCGCCAAGGCTATCGTATGCTCGGTTCTCATGCTGTCGAAATCGATGGCGTGCAAGGTGTCAGATTTGCCGTTTGGGCTCCAAATGCCGAGCGCGTCAGCGTGGTGGGCGAATTCAATAGCTGGGATGGCCGCGTGCATCCGATGCGCTCACACGGATCCAGCGGCGTGTGGGAATTATTCATTCCAGAAATCAAGCGACATGCGTTATATCGTTATGAAATCCGCAATCGCAACACCGGTCAACTGCTGACCAAAACCGATCCTTACGCGCAAGGCTACGAATTCCGTCCCGGCACTGCGGCACTGGCCGCACCACCCCACGAACACCGCTGGCAAGATGCAGAATGGATGAAACGGCGCGGCGAATGGGATTGGCTACATGGCGCGCTCAATATCTATGAAGTCCATCTCGGATCGTGGAAACGTCATCCCGATGGTCGCTTCTACACCTATCGCGAATTGGCAACCGACCTCGTGCCTTACGTCAAGGGCATGGGTTACACGCACATCGAATTGCTGCCGATTTCCGAGCATCCGCTGGATGAGTCATGGGGTTATCAGACCACCGGCTATTTTGCGCCGACCAGCCGTTTTGGATCGCCGGACGAATTGCGCCTCTTTATAGATACTTGCCACCAAGCGGATATCGGCGTAATTCTCGATTGGGTGCCTGCCCACTTCCCGCAGGATAGCTGGGCACTGGCGCGTTTTGACGGAACTGCTTTATACGAACACGAAGACCCGCGTCTCGGCTTCCATCAGGATTGGGGCACGCACATCTTTAACTACGGGCGCAACGAAGTTAAAACTTTTCTGATGTCCAGCGCGCACTTCTGGCTGTCCGAATTTCACTTCGACGGCTTGCGCGTGGATGCCGTGGCTTCAATGCTATATCTGGATTATTCACGCAAGGCTGGCGAATGGATACCCAATAAATACGGCGGTCGCGAGAACCTCGATGCGGTTGATTTTCTGCGCGAATTGAACATCATGGTGCATGAAGAATTTCCCGGCGCGCTGACCATGGCGGAAGAATCCACCTCATGGCCGGGTGTGTCGCGCCCTGTTTATTTGGGTGGTTTGGGTTTCTCGATCAAATGGAACATGGGCTGGATGAACGATACGCTGAGCTATTTTCAACACGAACCAGTACATCGTCGCTACCACCACAATCAGCTTACGTTTGCCCAAATTTATGCCTACACCGAAAACTTCATGTTGCCGTTTTCGCATGATGAAGTGGTGCATGGCAAAGGCTCGCTGTTATCAAAAATGCCCGGTGATGCCTGGCAAAAATTCGCCAACCTGCGTTTGCTACTGACTTACCAGATGACTTGTCCCGGCAAAAAACTCAACTTCATGGGCAACGAAATCGCGCAGGGGCGCGAGTGGCAATCGAAGTGGGAACTGGAATGGTGGCAACTTGGACAGGAGATGCATCGCGGTATGCAGAACCTGACGCATGACTTAAACCGGCTTTACTGCAAACTGCCCGCGCTGCATGACATGGATTTTCAGCATGAAGGTTTTGCATGGATAGATTGCAATGATGCCGAAAAATCGGTACTGTCCTACCAGCGACGCGCCCGCGATGGTTCCAGTGCCGTTATTGCATTGAATCTCACCCCCGTGCCGCGTAACCGCTACCGCATCGGTTTGCCAATACAAACCCAATACCGCGAAGTGCTGAATAGCGATTCGGAATATTACGCGGGCAGCAATCTCGGCAATGCCGGACTGATACAAGCAGAACCGATTCCCTGGATGGGACTGCCCTACTCTGCCGAAATTGCGTTGCCGCCGCTGGCTGGTGTGATTCTGGTGCCGGAAATAAAAATGTAGGTGCGTAGTTTCAGACGAATGGGATATTTGGTAAATAAACTTTAACATTGATCGGAGCCAATCGCCATGTCAAAACTTACCTCCTCCCCGGCTTGGCAAGCACTCAAGGCACACCATACCGCCATTGAGCCAGTTCACATGCGCAAAATGTTTCAGGACGATCCGGCGCGCTTCGATAAATTCTCTCTGCAACTCGGCAACCTGCTGTTTGATTACTCCAAAAATCGCATCAACAATGAAACAATAAAATTGCTGGTTGCTTTGGCCGAACAAGCCG
>CAIZNF010000509.1 GCA_903934275.1 uncultured Nitrosomonadales bacterium | reverse complement strand
ATTCGAGGAAGTCAGACAGGCTGCTAGCCTGTTATTAAAGCTCGGAAAATCTCTTAAGAGACACAACGTCGGTGATGTCGATTTGCTCTCGCCCCAACTTGACCCAACCCTGTTCGGCGAAGCCTTTG
The DNA here is from genome assembly GCA_903934275.1 of uncultured Nitrosomonadales bacterium. GTDB lineage: Bacteria > Pseudomonadota > Gammaproteobacteria > Burkholderiales > Gallionellaceae > Gallionella. The sequence continues at coordinate 3,808 of CAIZNF010000509.1, read as the reverse complement.
AGCAGGCGGCTGACGATTTCGCGCGCGCTGCCGAGTTCGTCGGCGAGCGCCTGATGAGTGGCGTGTATCGGGGTGGTTTTGTTGACGAGCAGTTTAGCCAGACGCTGATCGAGCTTTTGAAATGCCACGGCGGAAACCAGTTGCATCAGGTCGGTGATCCGGTCGGAAAATAGGAGAAACACATAGTTGCGGAATGCTTCGCAGTTGCCGAGCAGAGTGTGGAATGCGCTCGCGGGCAACAACACTATTTCCAATGCTTGTTCGGCAATACCGCGTGCCTGATAGCGGGTGTGGCCGAGCAGGCAACTGCTGGTGAGGATGCAGCTCTCGCCCGAAACGACGCGATACAACTGTAACTCGCGCCCATTCGGCGTGGCCTTGATGACGCGAATACTGCCGGACAATAGCAGCGGGAATCCTTGGCAGGGCTGATTCTCGTCGAACACCACCGTCCCTGCGGGGACATGCATCACACTCGCAGATGACAGTAAGGACTCCAGTTCTGTGGCTGGTAATTCGCGCAGCATCGGATATTGCTGTAACAGGCGGGTTTTGGTGTCGTCGGTTAGCATAGGGTGATTAACAGGGCGAAGAAAAACGTCGCGAGCGATGGCAGGACAAGGCGCACAAGGACGAAGAAGCGGAGTTTACATTTTGGTAAATGAGCATTTTGAGTCCTTGTGTAACGCGGTCATGTCGAGCGCAGCAGTTTTTATCGCCTTGTTTATTCGGGGCGCATCTGCGGGAACAGGATTACATCCCGGATGCTGGCGCTGTCGGTGAGCAGCATCACCAGCCGGTCGATGCCGATGCCCTCTCCAGCGGTGGGCGGCAGGCCGTATTCCAGCGCGCGCACATAGTCGTTGTCTTTGAACATCGCTTCCTCGTCGCCCGCATCTTTCGCCGCTACCTGCGCATCGAAACGTGCGGCTTGGTCTTCCGCATCGTTCAATTCCGAGAAGCCGTTGGCGATTTCGCGTCCGACGATGAACAGCTCGAAGCGTTCGGTGATCGCCGGATTTTTGTCGCTGCTGCGCGCCAGCGGAGAAACTTCCACCGGGTAGTCCACGATGAAGGTCGGCTCGAACAGATGCGCCTCGGCAAGTTCTTCGAACAGCGATAGTTGCAGCCCGCCGAGGCCATCCTGCGGTTTGTACTTTGCCTTCAAGTCTTCCAGTTCGGCAACGACAAATTCGCGGTCATTGAGCTGCGCTGTGGTGAATTGCGGGTGATATTTCTGGATCGCTTGCACCATCGTCAGGCGGTGGAACGGCTTGCCCAAGTCCAGCTCTTTACCCTGATAGTTGATGAGCGTTTTTCCCAGCACTTTTTGCGCTACCTCACGGAACAGGCTCTCGCTGAAATCCATCAGGTATTTGTAATCGCGATACGCCTCATAGAATTCCAGCATGGTGAATTCCGGGTTGTGCCGTGTGGACAGTCCCTCGTTGCGGAAGTTGCGGTTGATCTCGAACACCTTTTCGAAGCCGCCCACCACCAAGCGTTTCAGATACAGTTCCGGCGCGATGCGCAGATACATCTTCATATCCAGCGCGTTGTGGTGCGTCTCGAAGGGCTTGGCCGCAGCACCGCCGGGGATAGAGTGCATCATCGGCGTTTCCACTTCCAGATAGCCGTGGCGGATGAAAAATTCGCGAATCGTCTGGATGATTTGGGTGCGCATCATAAACACCTTGCGCGCGTCCTCGTTGGTGATCAGGTCGAGATAACGCTGGCGATATTTTTGCTCCTGGTCGGTCAGGCCGTGAAACTTTTCCGGCAGGGGGCGCAATGACTTGGTCAGCAAACGCACCTGCGCAACGCGCACCGACAACTCGCCGGTTTTGGTCTTGAACAGCACGCCGACTGCGCCGAGGATGTCGCCGAGGTCGTAATGTTTGAAAGCGTTATGTGCTTCTTCGCCGGTATCGCCGTTGCTGATAAACAACTGGATGCGCCCGCTCATATCCTGCACCGTGGCGAAACTGGCCTTGCCCATCACGCGCTTCAACATCATGCGCCCGGCCACCGCGACATGAACTTGCGCGGCCTCCAGTTCGTCGTGCGTCTTCTCGCCGAACTCGGCATGCAGATCGCCCGCCAGATGTTTGCGCTCGAAGTCGTTCGGAAAAGCGACACCGGCTTTGCGTATCTCTGCAAGCTTATGGCGGCGTTCCGTGATGATCTGATTCTCGTCTTGCGGGTGTCCGGCCAAAAGCCTGTCTTGAGTTTTGTCGGAGGATTTTTCGGATTGGGGTAGAGTTTGTTCGTTCATCGGTATATTTCTCAAAAGTATAATAATTCAAATCCAATCAGGCGTGCGGCGTCGCCTTGATTCCGGTCGGACGTGGCGAATCTCGCAGCGCCGATTTCCTGGGCAATAGATAGATGCAATGCATCCAGTGTGCGTAACGAGACTTTCGGCACTTTTGCCAGTATGTCGAGCGCATGGGTGACATGGGAATCGGCAAGCGCGTGCAACACCAGCGCGCCATCCTGGATATCGGTGCGCAATTCCTCAAACGCATCCGACTCCAGCTTGCGGGTGATCTGTCCGATTCGGCGGCGGCGAGCCAGCGCACTGCGCGCTTCAACCAGCGTCAGGCGGCTGGATTGGAAAGGAGCATTTGCCGCAAAAAAATCTTCGAAAGTAGCACTTCCCGGTTCCATGATGTAGCGCTTGAGCAGGGCGCTGGTGTCAAGGTAAATCATCAGAACCGATCGGAACGATCTTCGCCCACGATTTCTTCGCTTGTAACAGTTTGCATCGGCTGGCGCGCACGGAAAGCTGCAAGTGAACGCACTCGCATTTTGTGTCTCACCGGCAGGATGCGCGCCACCGGCTCGCCCCGGCAAACGACCAGCACTTCATCGTTGCCTGCAAACATTTGCTCCGGATGGCTCAAGCCTTCGCGGGCTTCACGGATGGTAAGAATTTTCATATGTTCAACCTCATGTGCGGCATGTGTCACGCATTGTACACTTGTGACACAAGGGTTGTCATGCGCCTTTGCACACTATTGAACCGGCACGCAGAGATAAGGCTAACGCGCCAAATATGCTATTTGGCCAAGGCATCATTTGCCGTTCAGGTCATCATCCTTGTAATACTTGGTGCCCTGAATCGTGGCCTGCAACGCAAGCCCATTTTCGGTGAGCTGGTAAAGATCCACACCGGGTGCGACGGTAATCGCGCCCGCTAAGGCCCCGCCTTTTGTGCCCGACTTGGCGGCGGCATCCGCCTGTGCATCAGCCGCCCACCCGCTCTCGGTGAATTGCTTCAAAGTCTTGGTAGTCGAGAATACGAAAATGCCCCGAAAATCCTTCACGCCGAACCCGAACCCGACACCGCCGGAAATCATCTTCATATAGATATCTTTGTCAGTCCGGTTGTCATGCGCCACGCCGGAGCCGCCCGCTGCCGAAAGAAGAATCAGGTTTATCCCGATGTTGCTGAATACGGCATACCCGGCTGCTTTTTGAATATCGCCCCTGGCGGCAGGATGCACTTTGTACAATTTTGCCAGCGTCTCGCTACGCATTTTTCGTATTTCTGCCCTCTTCTCTCCCGGGGAGGCGGCTGCGGCCAAACCGGTAAAACCAGAAAGAAAAATCCCGACTGTCACAGCCGCCAGAATATGCATGCGGTAAGTACCTGGTTTCATGATTTCACTCCTTGACGCACATTGTTGGTGAATGGTGATTCTATGTTAGCGCCGATTGAATATTGACCTAGCAGCCTGTCTGACTTCCTCGAATAAAAAACGCCAAAAAAACCAACAAATTACCATTGCAAAATGGTATAATT
>CAIZNF010000508.1 GCA_903934275.1 uncultured Nitrosomonadales bacterium | reverse complement strand
TTTGACATCATTTGACTGGTTAAGTGAACAGCGTTGGGGTAGAACCCGCACTACGAAAATGTATGTTTAATCTGGAAATAGAATTAGAAGCAAGGCAATGCCGCCAGAATCAAATCAAATCTTTCCCGATACCCCCGCTTCCGCAAACGTTGCCATGCCATTGTGCAGCGCGCAGGCCAGCCGGATCAGCGGCACGGCGACCGCCGCGCCGCTGCCTTCGCCGAGGCGCATACCCAGATTCAGCAGTGGTTCGGCATGCAGTGCTTGCAGCAGCAGCGTATGGCCCGGCTCGGCGGAATGGTGCGCGAACAGTAGCCAGCCCGCCACACCGGGGTTGATGCGTATGGCGAGCAGCGCGGCGGCGCTGGCGATGTAGCCGTCTACCAGCACCGGGATGCCGCGCTGCGCGCTGCCGATGAATGCGCCGGTCAGCGCGGCGATCTCGAAGCCGCCGAGGTGGCGCAGCACTTCCCGAGGTTCATCCAGATGCGCGGCATGCAGCCCGAGCGCCAGTGCGATAACCTGTGCCTTGTGCTGTACGCCAGCTGTGTCGAGGCCGGTGCCGGGACCGGCCAGTTGTTGCGGTTCGAGTTTTAGCAGCGCGCAGGCCAGTGCCGCAGCCGCAGTGGTGTTGGCGATGCCCATTTCGCCACCGATATAAATCTGAGCTCCTGCTAGTTGTGCTCTTGCCGCGCTGTCGTATCCGGCCTGCAATGCCGCCGCCAACTGGTCTTCGGTCATCGCGGGTTCCTGCGCGAAGTTGGCGGTGCCTTTGCCCAAGGCATATTGGCGCACGTTGGGGAGTTCGCCGGTATCGAACGCGGTGCCGAGGTTGACCACTTCCAGCGTGGCATCGAGCTGTTTCGCCAGCACGCAGATCGCCGCACCGCCGCGCGCAAAATTCTTCACCATCTCCGCCGTTACCGCCTGCGGAAAAGCCGACACGCCTTCTTGCGCAACACCGTGGTCGCCCGCGAACACGCCGATGAATACCCGCTCCAGTTGCGGTTTCTCGCGCCCCTGCATCGCGGCGAGCCGGATTGCGAGGTCTTCCAGTTTACCCAACGCACCGGGCGGCTTGGTGAGTTGCCCCTGCCGCGCCAGCGCCGCTGCGCGCGATGATTCGTCCAATGCGGCACAGGGTTGTGCCAGCCAGCTTGTATTCATGTTTACTCCAGTTTATTGATATTCACTCGCTACAAGCCACAATCCACACGCTACGAGCCGCTTTTTACCACCAACGGCAATCCTGCCACCATCAAAATCACGCGCTCGCACAATGCGGCTATCTGTTGATGCAATCGCCCCGCTTCATCGCAGTAGCGGCGCGATAACTCGCCCAACGGTACGATGCCCATATTGGTTTCATTGCTGACCAATATGATCTGTCCGGGCAGGCGTGGCAGCACTTCCAGCAATGCGGCGCACTCGCGGCGCAAGTCGGTTTCTGTCGTATCGCACAGTAATTGCGTCAGCCACAGCGTTATGCAATCCACCAGCACGCAACGCTGCGCGCTTGCCTCGCGCTGCAGGACCTCCGCCAGATTTCCCCCAGCCTCGACTGATAGCCAGCTATCCGGTCTACGCGCCTGATGTTCTGTCACGCGTCGCCGCATCTCCGCATCGCGCACCTGTGCGGTGGCGATATATACCACCTGCAAGCCTGAAGCCTGCGCGTGCTGTTCCGCGAGACGGCTTTTGCCGGAGCGCACACCGCCCAAGATCAATTCGCGCATGATGTTTTTTCCAAATTAAATAATTTACGCAACTGCGTCGTATCCAGATATTGCTCCACCGCATCGGCGAGCCGGTCGATATCGGCCTCGCGGCGCGCATGATAATCCGGGGTGTGCACTTTGCCCAATCCGGCCCAGCGCAACAGCGCATCGGTTGCCTGCTGCGATTCAAACAGGCCATGCAGATAGGTGGCGAGGATTTGCCCATCGTTGCTGATTGCCCCATCTGCGCCATGTTCAAGTTGCAGTGCCGGATGTTGTAGTGCGATGCCTGCCGAAACACCGGCATGTATCTCGTAGCCTGACACAGATGCGTCTTCCAGCATCAGCGTGCCGCGCACATTGCGCAGTTGTTTTTCCGCCTCCAGCGTGGTGCTCAAGTCCAGTAAACTCAGCCCGACACTGCTGCCGGGTTCGCCTTCCAGACCAAGCGGGTCGTGAATGAATTGCCCCAGTATCTGCAAGCCGCCGCAAATTCCGATCAGTTTACCGCCATAGCGCAGATGGCGTTGTAGCGCGGCTTCCCAGCCCGCTTTGCGCAAACTGCCAAGGTCGCTGCGCACGCTTTTGCTGCCCGGCAGAATGATTAAATCCGCAGCGGGGATGGCCTCGCCCAGCGCGACAAAACTGAATTCGATTTGCGGGTGCAAGCGCAGCGGATCGAAGTCGGTGTGGTTGCTGATGTGCGGCAACACCGGCACGATGATGCGCAGCTTGCCCTCTCCCACAACCTCTCCCCCAAAAAGGGAGGGGAGCGCATCTTCCGCTTCCAGATGCAGGTCGCGCAAATACGGCAGCACGCCGATCACAGGCTTGCCGGTGTGTTGTTCCAGCCAATCCAGGCCGGGCTGCAACAATGCCAGGTCGCCGCGAAAGCGGTTGATGACGAAGCCAACTACGCGCGCCTGTTCGCTCTCGCTCAACAAAGCCAGCGTGCCGACCAGATGCGCGAACACGCCGCCCTTGTCGATGTCGGCGATCAGGATCACCGGGCAATCCACCGCTTCGGCGAAGCCCATGTTGGCGATGTCGTTTTCGCGCAGATTGATTTCGGCGGGGCTGCCCGCGCCTTCGACGACAATCACCGCATATTGTTCGCACAGGCGGCGATGCGATGCCAGTACCGCCGCGCGCGCGGTGCTTTTGTAAACGTGATATTCCAGCGCGTCCATGTTGCCGATCGCATGACCGTGGATGATGACCTGCGCGCCGGTATCGCTGTTCGGCTTGAGCAGTACCGGATTCATATCGGTATGCGGCGCAAGCCGCGCGGCCTGCGCCTGCACCGCCTGCGCGCGCCCGATCTCGCCGCCGTCGCCGGTCACCGCGCTGTTCAGCGCCATGTTCTGCGGCTTGAACGGCGTGACTCGCACGTTCTGGCGCACCAGCCAGCGGCACAAGGCCGCGACCAGCGTACTCTTGCCCGCATCGGAGGTGGTGCCCTGCACCATCACGGTTCTCGCGGTCATTCGCTTACCCTGTTTAACTTTGGAAAAGCTGTTTTCCGCAGATTACACAGATTAAACAGGGTTAAACCTTCAGATACCGAAGCTAAATTTGATAACTTGTTATATGAAAAAATCATTATCGAAGACCGCCTGAAAATCTGCGTGAATCTGTGTAATCTGCGGACTGAATCGCTTTTAGCACTTCAGCCAGACGCGCCCACTGCGCCTTATCGCGCGGCAGGCCGAAACGCAAGCTGTGTGGCGCATCGAACAGGCGTGTCAAAATGCCCTGCCGCGTCAGTTGTTCATGCACGCTTGCGGCATCTGCGCAGCACAGCCATTGAAACAGCGCGCAACCGCCGCTCGGCGGCAATCCGTGTGTACCCAGCAAATTCGCCAGACGTTGTGATGCGGGCAGCAAAACCTTGCGCGTCGCGTCTTGCCAAACCGTATCGCGCAACGCCAGCGTTGCCACATGGCGCGATGGTGCGGCAATTGTCCACGGCCCCAGCAATTCGTTTAACGATTGCAATACAGTTTCTTCCGCCAACACGAAGCCGACCCGCGCCCCCGCCAGCCCGAAAAATTTGCCCAGCGAACGCAGCACGATCAAACCGGGGCGCGGGCAGGCAGAGGCGAGACTATGTTCAGGCGTGGCATCGACGAACGCTTCATCCACCACCAGCCAGCCGCCGCGCGCCGCCAGTCGCGCGTGAATCTCCAGCAACTCATCCACGCTAAAAAGCTTGCCGGTGGGGTTGTTCGGGTTGATGATGACCACGACTTGCGCGGTCGTGGCGGCTTGCGAAATTTCTGCATCAGGCACACCGATGACCTGATGGCCGTTGCGCTGCCAAGCGTGCGCGTGTTCAGCATAGCTGGGCGCGACGAGCGCCACTCGCACAGGTGTGCGCAACATCGGCAAAGCCTGAATCGCCGCTTGTGAGCCGGGCACTGCTAATAACTTCATCGTGCCGTAATAAGCCTGCGCAGCCGCATTCAGCTCGTCGTCATCCTGCGGCAAGCCTTGCCAGATAACGCCCGGCATATTGGGCACCGGCCAGCCATCAGGGTTGATGCCGGTGGACAAATCCAGCCAATCCGCTTCGGCTACATTGTATTGTTGCGCCGCCCGGCGCAACCGTCCGCCGTGCTCAAGCATATTGTTGCCACACTGCTGCCGACAGCGCCCCCAATGTAATGATGCCCAGCCAAACATACAGGGTATGGCGCACCAGTTGCACGGCGCGCGCAATGTCCGCCGCACCTGCCGCCATGCCGCAACCCAGCAGCGGGCGCTGTTCCAGTTCGCCGTGATAGATCGCTGCACCGCCGAGCTGTACGCGCAACGCGCCCGCCCCGGATGCCATCACCGGCCCGGCATTCGGGCTTTCCCATGCCGCGGCCTGTTGCCGCCAGCAATGCAGCGCGCTGCGCGTGTGGCCGACTAGCGCGTAGCTCAATGCGGTCAGGCGTGCCGGAACGAAATTCAATACATCGTCCAGACGCGCCGCCGCCCAGCCAAAGTAGTTGTAGCGCGCATTGCGGTAGCCCCACATCGCATCCAGCGTATTGCTCAGACGGTACAGCACCACCCCCGGCGCACCCGCCAGCACAAACCAAAATAGCGCGGCGAAGATCGCATCGTTGCCATTTTCCAATACGGATTCCACCGTGGCGCGCGAGATGCCGGACTCATCCAGTTGACTGGTATCGCGGCTGACCATCAAGCCCACTTGGCGGCGCGCATCCGGCAAATCCCCGGTGAAAAAAGCATGCGCCACGCGCCCGGCATGTTCGCTCAGGCTGCGCGGGGCGATAGCAAAATACAGCACTACGATGGAAAACAGCGTGCCGGAAATGGAAGGTTGTTGCAGCAGCGCCGCGAGTGCCACGAGTGGAATCAGCAACACGAACACGGCTGCAATGCCGCGCACATAGCGCATAACGGGAGGTGCATCCGCCGACCCATAAAATATTTTTTCAACGCGCTGCGCCAGCTGGCCGAAACCGGCCAGCGGATGAAACCGGTGTGGCTCACCCAATAGTTGATCCAGCAACACCGCCGCCAATATCATCGACGGCATCGCCAGGTGATTAAAAAATGCCTGATTAAAAAATTCCGCTGCTTGCATTATTTGGAGTTTGGGTAATAGACGGGGTATCCGGCATCGGCGAGCGATGGATAAGATTCGTTTCTCAAGCTGGACTAATTCAGTCGAATTCTCGTAGGTTGGGCAAAGCGTAGCGTGCCCAACATTAATAATGGCATCTTTGTTCGTTGGGCACGCTACGCCTTGCCCAACCTACGCACTGTTTCTATCTGGAAATGGAATTACATCCCCGGCAACATGCCTTTCATGCCGCGCATCATCTTCGCCATGCCGCCGCCCTTGCCGAACATCTTCATCACTTTCTGTGTTTGTTCGAACTGGTTGAGCAGCTGGTTGACGTGCATCACCTGCACACCCGCTCCTGCCGCGATGCGCCGTTTGCGCGAGGCCTTGATGAGCTCCGGTTTGCTGCGCTCCAGCGGGGTCATCGAGTTGATGATGCCTTCGATGCGGCTGATCTGTTTATCGTCCACTTTGGAACTCGCTGCGGCCTGGCTAAGTTGCGCGGGCATCTTGTCCATCAGTGCCGATATACCGCCCATTTTGCGTACTTGCACGACCTGCATCTTGAAATCGTTGAGATCGAAGCCTTTGCCGCTTTGAACTTTCTTGGCAAGTTTCTCGGCCTCGACATGATCGACTCCGCGTTGCGCTTCTTCGAGCAGCGATAAAACATCGCCCATGCCGAGCACGCGCGAGGCCATGCGTTCCGGGTGGAACGCTTCGAGACCGTTGAGTTTCTCGCTCACACCGACAAATTTGATTGGCTTGCCGGTGATCTGGCGCACCGACAAGGCCGCGCCGCCGCGCGCATCGCCGTCCAGTTTGGTGAGAATCACGCCGGTCAGCGGCAGTGTTTCGCCGAACGCCTTGGCGGTGTTGACCGCGTCCTGCCCAGTCATCGCATCGACCACGAACAACGTCTCAATCGGTTTGAGTGCGGCGTGCAACTGCTGGATTTCTTCCATCATCGCAGCGTCGATGGCGAGCCGCCCGGCGGTATCGACGATCAGCACATCGTGATAATGCCTGCGCGCAAAATCCAGCGCGGCCAGCGCGATGTCCTGGGGTTTCTGGCTGATGTCGGAGGCGAAAAAGTCGATTTCCAGTTGTTGCGCCAGCGTACGCAATTGTTCGATGGCGGCGGGCCGGTATATGTCGCAACTGACCAGCAGCACTTTTTTCTTATGCTGATCGCGCAACAACTTGGCGAGCTTGCCGCTGGTGGTGGTTTTACCCGCACCCTGCAAACCGGCCATCAAAATTACGGCTGGCGGGGTGGTGGCGAGATTGAGCGCGTTGTTGCGTTCGCCCATCAGCTTGGTGAGTTCGCGATGCACTACGCCGACCAGGGCTTGTCCCGGATTCAGGTTGCCGATGACCTCCTGCCCGAGCGCGGCCTGCTTGACCTGCGCGATGAATTCCTTGACGACCGGCAGCGCAACGTCGGCTTCAAGCAACGCCATGCGCACATCGCGCAAGGCATCTTGAATATTGCTTTCGGTGAGGCGCGCTTGGCCGCGCAGGGTTTTGATTACGCCCGAGAGGCGGTTGGTAAGGTTATCTAACATCAGGGGTTTCCATGTATGTTTCTGTTGACCAGCCAAGTGATCCCACAATATGACCAGAATTTCGTGCTTATTGGGTATCCGTAGGGTGGGCTGTGCCCACCATGTCGGGCATAGCCCGACCTACATTTGGTTCCGGCTCGTCCGGTTTCTGTTGATAAGCGTTCATACAGATAGTGTAGAATTCGGCAAGTCTAAAACATCCTGACAAAAATGCCTAATGTTCTTCTTTCATTGATTGCCTTTGCCTCTTACGGGGTGCTCGCAGCCTATTTTTGGCGGGCGCAATCGCGCGGCGAAGGTGATAAAGTGAGCCGGGGGGCGATGGGGCATTTGGTGCTGATCCCGCTGGCTTTGCACGGCTATTTGCTCACTCGGGACGTGCTTGGCGGCGGCGGATTCAACCTGAGCATGACCAACGCCCTGTCGTTGATTATCTGGCTGACCTTGCTGGTGTATTCGGTGGCGCGTTTTTTTTACCCCATCGGCGGATTGCAAACGCTGGTCTTGCCGTTGGCCGCAGTGACTGTATTGTTGCCGGAGCTTTTTCCGTCCGCTCACCAGTTGGCGAATACCGGCCTGTTTGCTTTCAAGGCGCATGTCGCCGCTGCGATGCTGGCCTATAGCCTGTTCACCATCGCCGTGCTGCATGCGGTGCTGATCTCGCAAGTGGAAAAACGCCTGCATCACGCCGCATTGCCGCGCATCCTGCAAAATCTCCCGCCGCTGCTCACCATGGAAACCCTGCTGTTCCGCATGATCGGCATCGGCTTCGTGCTGTTGACCTTGACGCTGCTATCCGGTGCGGTGTTTTCCGAGGAGATATTTGGTAAAGCTTGGCAGTTCAATCACAAAGCATTGTTTGGCATCGTTTCCTGGCTGGTGTTTGCCGTGCTGTTGTGGGGGCATCGATTTTACGGCTGGCGCGGGCGCATCGCGGTGCGCTGGACGGTGAGCGGTTTCGTGTTTCTGTTGCTGGCCTATCTGGGCAGCAAGTTCGTCCTCGAAGTATTGCTGCACAGATAAATAAAAAAAATCGACTCCGATACTTTTGGTGCATTCGAGCGGGACTGCGCAAAAGCGCGCAGCCCCTCAATTTGAACGTTGGGCAATTACCGAGCAAGGGAAGCTCATATGAATATCAAAGATCGGCTCAAGATATATTTCTATGATCGAGCGCCAAATTCCTTGCTCGAAGAACACATATTGCTCGCGTTCTCAGAGGTACAACCAAGCTTATTATTGGAGCAGTTGTCTGAGCTTGCCGACGAAGGCTTTCTATTAGCGGAGGTCATGCCTCCGAATCAACGCTGTCCGGCCTTGCAAAGGAAGACTTACCGCATTACTGGCGAGTCGCTTGGCGACTATCCAATAAGTACAGAAATCGAAGCGGCGGGCATCAAAGTCCCGCGCCTCATAGACGGTGACAGGGCTAGGGCGGAAGACGTCAACTCTCTGATTCACGCCGTAAATAGGATCATTGATGCCAATACCAAACAACTCGAACATCGGATGGAGGAGCAAAACCAGAAAATACTGGGGAGCCCTTATTACTATTTTCGCCTTGTTCGTGTCGTTGTTTTCCATCATCATCGTGGGCGTGAAGCCAGTCTTGTTTGCGGCGGAGCTGTCCTTGTCCCCAATGTCACTTTTGTTCCAAAGCCTCCTGAATATCGCACCCTTGACGGTTGTTCTATTGCTCTTTGTATGGCTCCTTCACAGAATTCTTGGCAAGTGACATAGAGCGAAAAGGGGACAGATTTATTTTTCTAGGCATGGCGGGCGAGAAAATAAATCTGCCCCCCTTTATTAATGAACAATCACTCTCGAAACCAATTATGAAACTCTATCCAATCTTGCTTTTTCTTCTGGTCATTGTTTCTCATAGTGCTTCTGCAATGACTGTTTCGCTGGCTGATGAAGAAGATGTTCAGTTTGTATCACTTTCTGGAAAAATCATGCCTGGAGATGCCGAGCGCATTGCGAAAATTGTAATAGATTTCAAAAAGCGTACAGGCTACTTAATAAAGGCATTTAGAGTTGACTCTGCGGGAGGGGATATAAATGAAGCGCTTAAAATAGCGGCCTTGGTTCGCGGGCTCTATGGCAGCGTCAAGGTTATAAATGATCGCTATTGTGCTAGCAGCCTGTCTGACTTCCTCGAATAAAAAACGCCAAAAAAACCAACAAATTACCATTGCAAAATGGTATAATTCAACTTGTTAATCAACAAGTTAAATAAATTAAATGAGCCGCTTCAAACCAATCAAACGCGACAT
>CAIZNF010000507.1 GCA_903934275.1 uncultured Nitrosomonadales bacterium | reverse complement strand
TGGTTTTTTCAAGGCTAATGATGTTGTTTCACGTTAATTCTGTCACGCTACGTGCGGAGTATGTTTAATAGCTGGGTTCCTGCCTGACCGTAGGTCAGCCTGTCCTGAGTTTATCGAAGGGCCGGAACGATACCCCAATGTGTTATCTGAGATTAAACCAATTGTTTTTAACTGCGATGCGGGTGGTATTGATACAAGGACTTTGAATTGACTACTCCCAACCCTACCGTGTCATTCTTGCACAAGGCGCTGCTCAAACTTGAGGGGGGCCTGAATAAAATATTCGGCAATGAACTCAACCCGTTTTACTATCTGGGTGCGCTGGGTTTCCTTTTTTTCTGGATACTTGCCGCCAGTGGAGCCTATCTTTACATCTTCTATAGGACGGGCATAGAGGTATCCTACTTGTCTGTTGAAGACCTCACCATCGAACAATGGTATCTCGGCGGCATTATGCGCAGCTTTCACCGCTATGCTGCCGATGCGCTGGTGGTGGTGATGGCGCTCCACATGTTGCGGGAATTCATTCTGGGACGCTACCGGGGAGCTCGCTGGTTTGCCTGGGTTACCGGCGTGTTATTGATATGGCTGATATATGCCTCCGGTATCAATGGGTACTGGATGTCATGGGATAAATTAGCGCAATATTCCACCGTGGCAACCATGGAATGGTTTGATTGGCTGCCGATATTCGGTACACCGATGTCGCAAAGTTTTGTTACACAAGAAGTTCTCAATGACAGGTTCTTTTCACTGTTATCATTTTCCCATGCGACCATTCCGCTGTTTGTGCTGTTTGCTCTTTGGGTACATATCCTGCGCATAAGCTACCCGGTGGTTAACCCGAAGCGCGGGCTTGTGTGGGGAGTGCTATTGGCAATGCTGATTCTGGCATTGGTTAAGCCGGCGCTAAGCCAAGGCCCGGCAGACATGGGGATTGAACCGCGCAATATCGGGATCGACTGGTTTTATTTATTTATTTATCCGTTGCTGGATATCTGGTCGCCCGGACAAGTATGGGCACTGGTAGCCGGAATCAGCCTGCTGCTCGGCGTGCTGCCGTGGCTACCGACCAGATTTAAACAAATACCGGTCGCAGAAGTGAACCTGAAATATTGCAGCGGATGCCGGTTTTGTGTCGCCGACTGCCCATACGAGGCGGTGGTAATGAAGCCGCGCAGCGACGGTATGCACTTTCTGGAAGAGGCGGTGGTCGTGCCGGAGCGCTGTGTCAGTTGCGGTATATGTATCGGATCGTGCCCGTCATCAACTCCTTTTAGAAGCGAAACCGGATACGTGAGCGGAATAGAAATGCCGTCCTTGCCGATATCCGGCCTTCGCGTTGCAATGACGGAAAATCTGGCAAAGCTTGAGGGCGATGCGCGAGTCATGGTATTCGGCTGCGACAATGCGGCGGATGTCGGTAAATTGCGCGGCAAAGGCGTGGCCGTAATGAGCCTGCCCTGTACCGCCATGTTACCGCCATCCTTCATCGAGTATGCGCTGAATGAACATCGGGTCGATGGTGTGTTTATCACCGGTTGTCGCGAAAATGACTGCTACCACCGCATGGGCGGACTGTGGACGGAACAGCGTCTGGCTGCAAAACGTGAACCACGCCTGCGTGATCGCGCCGAACGCGAACGAATCAAGCTATTCTGGGCATCTTCGGACGACATAGGGGAACTGGTTTTGGAATTGGAATCGTTCCGTTCCAGCCTGCGCAGCCAACGCCCGGAATAGCCTACTTGTTCTTACATGCAAACTTCCACATGGCTTCATCGATACTGTCAGGCATGGCTGGCTGCCATTTACCGGTATCTGCAATGGTAAAAACCACTTCACCCGCCCCCATGTTTCCCGAAAATGTAGTGTTTACAAGAAGACGCTTTTGCTCTTCCTTGCAGTCATATTCATCTAGAAATTTTGATGACATAAATTTATATCCACCAGACTCTTGAACAGCCTTGTAGTCATACATCCTCCACATCTTTACCTTATAGCCATTCTTTTTTGTTTTATTGGCGTTATTTGAAATAGTTTCAGTGTTGGGGTCGGCATAGGTGGTGGGTGCTAGAGTTTTATTCTCGCCAACTATCACCCACTTCACCCTCAGTCTCGCCGCTTCGGCTTCCGCAGCTTGCTTGGCTTGTTCTGCAGCTTGTTGTTCCGCTTTAAGTTTGGCCTTTTGCTCAGCCGCCAGTTTCGCCGCTTCGGCTTCCGCAGTTTTCCTGGCTTGCGCGGCAGCTTGCTGTTCCGCTTTGAGCTTGGCTTTTTGCTCGGCCACCCGTTTCGCCGCTTCGGCTTCTGCAATTTTCC
>CAIZNF010000506.1 GCA_903934275.1 uncultured Nitrosomonadales bacterium | reverse complement strand
GCGCTAACCGGATAAAAATCCCCCTCATTTGGATTACGCTAAAATCGTCAGTTGAAACCTGTAGGAGCGCGATTTATCGCGCGATAGCCCAGCAAATCAATCGCCCGATGAATCGGGCTCCTACGACAACGGCATCGCCCAAAAGGTGAGTGGCATCAAATACACAAAAACAAACACCATACGGGCTAACGCACAAATATGAGAGGCTAACTGCTCTTTCTAGGATTACCTGTTTCTCGTTATCATGCCTTTGCGGTAAGCTACGCGCTTTCCTCAACCGCATGGCGAAACTCAAATGGCCCAATATGTAATGTCGATGCTCCGCGTGAGCAAGATCGTTCCCCCCAAGCGTCAGATCATCAAGGATATCTCCCTCAGCTTTTTCCCCGGCGCGAAGATCGGCCTGTTAGGTCTTAACGGCTCCGGTAAATCCACCGTACTGCGCATCATGGCGGGCGTGGACAAGGAATACGACGGCGAGGTGCAACACCTGCCGAACATCCGCATCGGCTACCTGCCGCAGGAACCACAGCTCAATCCAGAAAGCACCGTGCGTGAAGAAGTCGAATCCGCGCTCGGCGAAGTAATGCAGGCGCAGAAGAAACTCGATGACGTGTATGCCGCGTATGCCGAAGAGAATGCCGACTTCGACGCGCTCGCCGCCGAGCAGGCGCGCCTCGAAGCGATCATCGCTACCAGCGGCTCCGATTCCGCACACCAGATGGAGATCGCTGCCGACGCGCTACGCCTGCCGCCGTGGGAAGCCGTGGTCAAGAATCTTTCCGGCGGCGAGAAGCGCCGCGTCGCGCTGTGCAAACTGCTGCTGGAAAAACCCGACATGCTGCTGCTTGATGAACCGACCAACCACCTCGATGCCGAATCGGTAGACTGGTTGGAACAATTTCTGGTGCGTTTTCCCGGCACCGTGGTCGCCGTCACCCACGACCGCTACTTTCTCGACAACGCCGCCGAATGGATACTGGAACTGGATCGCGGCCGTGGCATCCCGTGGAAGGGTAACTACTCAAGCTGGCTGGAGCAGAAAGGCGCGCGGTTGGAAACCGAGAACAAGCAGATTGACGCGCACATGAAGTCGATGAAACAGGAGCTGGAATGGGTGCGGCAAAACCCGAAAGGTCGCCAGGCGAAATCCAAGGCGCGTATCGCCCGCTTCGAGGAACTCAATTCGCAAGAACACCAGCAGCGCAACGAGACGCAGGAGATTTTCATTCCGGTCGGCGAGCGCCTCGGCAACGAAGTCATCGAGTTCGAAGGCGTGAGCAAGGCCTACGGCGACCGCCTGCTGATCGACGATTTCAGCTTTAAGGTGCCGCCCGGCGCCATCGTCGGCATCATCGGCCCGAACGGCGCGGGTAAATCGACCATGTTCCGCATGATCACCGGCAAGGAGCAGCCGGACAGCGGCACGGTGAAGATCGGCAGCACCGTCAAAATCGCCTTCGTCGACCAGTCGCGCGAAGGGCTGGAGAACAACAAGACCGTGTTCGACGCGATCTCCGGCGGCAACGAAATTTTAACGGTGGGCAAATACGAAACCCCGGCGCGCGCCTACATCGGCCGCTTCAACTTCAAGGGCGCGGACCAGGGCAAGATCGTCGGCCAGCTCTCCGGCGGCGAACGCGGACGCCTGCACCTCGCGCAAACGCTGATCTCCGGCGGAAACGTGCTGTTGCTCGACGAACCCTCCAACGACCTCGACGTGGAAACCCTGCGCGCCCTCGAAGATGCCCTGCTCGAATTCGCCGGCTGCGTGATGGTCATCTCCCACGACCGCTGGTTCCTCGACCGCATCGCCACCCACATTCTCGCGGCGGAAGGCGATTCCAAGTGGACGTTCTTCGACGGCAACTATCAGGAGTATGAGGCGGATAAGCGTAAGCGTCTGGGTGAAGAAGGCGCGAAGCCGAAGCGGATTCGGTATAAGCCGATTAGCCGGTGATGCAGTTATCCTCTCTCCCTCCGGGGGAGGGTTAGGGTGGGGGAAAAGCCATGCCCACCGCAGCCGCAAGCTGGTGTAAGATTCCCCCATGAAATTTCGAGCAGGAGGCAACAATGAGCGACCGCATCACTATTGATCCCGCCGTATGCCACGGCAAGCCCTGCATACGCGGCCTGCGCTATCCGGTTGAGAACGTGCTGGAGTGGCTGGCCAGCGGCATGAGCACTGATGAGATACTAAAAGACTACGAAGACCTGGAGCGCGAAGACATTATGGCTGCGCTTTCCTATGCGGCACGGTTGACCCACGTAAAACGGCTTGAACGCTTGGCGGCATGAAATTCCTGGTCGATGCGCAACTACCCCGGCGCTTCGCCAACTGGCTGAAAGAAGCGGGGCACGATGCGCTGCACACCCTCGACCTCCCCGGCAAAAATCACACACCGGATAGCGAACTCGTTACCCGCGCGATGCAGGAAGGGCGTATCGTCATCAGCAAGGACGCGGATTTTGTGCAGTCCTTTATGGTTACCGGCGAACCACCGTTGCTGCTGGTCTCCACCGGCAACATTTCCAACACGGAACTGGAGAAAATTATGCGCGCCAATTTAGGCGGGATCGAGGCGGCTTTCGCATCCGGCAGGTTTGTTGAGATCACCCGCGAAGCGCTGGTGGTGCATGAATGAAAATAATTGCGAGCCTGGCCCCTTTAGCCTGGTGGTCAAGAACCTTTCCGGCGGCGAGAAGCGGCGCGTCGCGCTGTGCAAGCTGCTGCTGGAAAAGCCCGACATGTTGCTGCTCGACGAACCGACCAACCACCT
>CAIZNF010000505.1 GCA_903934275.1 uncultured Nitrosomonadales bacterium | reverse complement strand
ATCCAGAAGCTGATGCAAATGCAAATAGACGATTCCAAGCAGGCGCATAAAGAGGCCGGAACCCGCTATGAAAGCGCCCGCAACCTGGCCATTGCTTTGATTCTGTTCAGCCTGTTGCTGGCTGGATGGGCATTTTTGACGGTATTTAACGGCATCATCAATCCGATAGAAAAAGTGGTCAGCCTGTTGCAGTCTGTTGCGCAAGGCAAATACAACAACTCGATACAAGCTAAACGGTTGGACGAAATCGGCAAATTGGTGAACGCCATCAAATCAATGCAGATTAAGTTAGGCTTCGAAGTCGCAGAGGCATTGCGCATTTCTAACGAAAATCTGCGCATCAAAATCGGGCTGGATAACGTCTCCACCAGCGTGATGATTTCTGACCCGGAACGCAATATTATTTACATGAACAAGGCGGTTGTAACGTTGATGCAAATTGCCGAAGCCGACCTTCGCAAGGAGTTGCCGAGCTTCACTGCGGCCACACTGATGGGCAGCAGCATCGACCAGTTCCACAAGAACCCGGCACACCAGAAATCCATGCTGGCCAGTTTAAGCAGTACCCACCGCAAGCAAATCGAAGTGGGTGGACGCACCTTCGCGCTGGCCGCTAATCCGGTCATCAACGAGCGCGGCACACGTCTCGGCACAGCGTTGGAATGGAATGACCGCACCGCCGAAGTGGCGGTGGAAAAAGAAGTGGCTGGTATTGTGGAAGCAGCCGTGCTGGGCGATCTCACCAAGCGTCTTGACCTGAAAGGCAAGGAAGGCTTCTTCAAACAATTGGCCGAGGGCATCAATCAGTTGATGGCGACTTCCGATACGGCCTTGCAGGAAGTGGTTCGCATGTTGGGTTCGCTGGCGCGCGGCGATTTGACCGACCAGATCACCAACGAATACGCGGGCACATTCGGGCAGTTGAAAGACGATGCCAATGCGACTTCCGAGCAACTGAAAGAAATCATCAGCCAGATCAAGGATGCCACCGACACCATCAACACCGCTTCCAAAGAAATCGCGGCGGGCAATAACGACCTGTCGCAACGCACCGAAGAGCAAGCATCCAGCCTGGAGGAAACCGCCAGCAGCATGGAAGAACTGACCTCCACCGTGAAGCAGAATGCTGAGAACGCCAAGCAAGCCAACCAGCTCGCCATCGGCGCATCGGACATTGCCTCCAAGGGCGGCTCGGTAGTCAATCAAGTGGTCACCACAATGAGTTCGATCAACGAATCGTCGCGCAAGATCGTGGACATTATTTCCGTGATCGATGGCATTGCCTTCCAGACCAACATCCTCGCCTTGAATGCGGCGGTGGAAGCGGCCAGAGCGGGCGAGCAGGGCCGGGGTTTTGCCGTGGTGGCCGGAGAAGTGCGCAACCTCGCGCAAAGAAGTGCCGCAGCCGCCAAGGAAATCAAAACCCTGATCGGCGACTCGGTGGATAAAGTCGAGGGCGGCAGCAAACTGGTCGCCCAGGCCGGACAGACCATGGAAGAAATTGTATCCAGCATCAAGCGCGTGACCGACATTATGAGCGAGATCACCGCCGCCTCGGTCGAACAAAGCGCTGGTATCGAACAGGTCAATCTCGCCATTACCCAGATGGATGAAGTGACCCAGCAAAATGCCGCATTGGTCGAAGAGGCGGCTGCAGCTGCGGAATCGCTGGAAGAACAGGCGCAGAATCTGGCGGTATCGGTGGCGACCTTCAAAGTGGATAACAAACCAGTCAGCACCGCAGTGGCGCGCCGCGAACCAACACCCGCAGCCCATCATGCCGCCCCACCGCGCAAAACAGCAGCCGCCAAAGCCGCACCGGGCAAGACTCCAGCGACAAAACCGAAAGGCAAGCCGCAGGGCGATGATGGGGAGTGGGAAGAGTTTTGATTGAACGGAGAGGTGCCGTAATCTCTTACCAGCCAAATGATGTCAAAAAATGACAAGGATT
>CAIZNF010000504.1 GCA_903934275.1 uncultured Nitrosomonadales bacterium | reverse complement strand
GGGCCTCGCCTATTATGAGCAAAAATTTGCCCAAACCGAACAACGTTTACTACGAAAACTCGCCTCGAAGCATAATCTTGTGCTCATGCCAAACCCATTGCCTGCTTGAGGTTCATGGGTAGGGGTTGGGGAGAGGGGGTAATGGAACAACGGGAATTCGCCAAGCATTTGCGATGCAATGTAACCGAAAGCGAAAACAAGCTGTGGGGGCATTTGCAGGCGCATCGGTTGAATGGCGAAATCATGGGTAATTGGGATTGCGTGTTGGCGACTGCCTTGGCCGCAGCGACTGAATTACCCCTCTCCCCCGCCCCTCTCCCGCAAGGGGAGAGGGGTGAAAACCGCTACTCGCCCACCACTTTCGAATGCACCCCCATCATTCAAAAATAATGCCATGAACAATAATCTGCGCTAATCTGCGCAATCTGCGGACAGTTATAGTTTTCACGATGAAAAATAACGCAAAAATCTATTGTGTGGGCGGCGCGGTGCGCGACCAGTTGCTTGGCCTGCCGGTACAGGATCACGACTGGGTGGTGGTGGGCAACACGCCGGAAGACATGGTTGCACAAGGCTTTCAGCCAGTCGGCAAGGATTTTCCGGTGTTCCTGCATCCACGCACCCACGAGGAATACGCGCTGGCGCGCACCGAGCGCAAAACCGCGCGCGGCTACAAGGGCTTTGCCATCTATGCCGCGCCGGATGTCACGCTGGAGCAGGATTTGCTACGCCGCGATTTCACCATCAACGCCATCGCCCAGGATGCCGACGGCAACCTGATCGATCCGCATAACGGCATTGCCGATTTGCGCGCGGGCATATTGCGCCATGTCAGCGCGGCGTTCGGCGAAGACCCGGTGCGCATTTTGCGCGCGGCAAGGTTTGCGGCGCGTTTCGGTTTCAGCATCGCGCCGGAAACTTTGGCGCTGATGCGCGGCATGGTGGACAACGGCGAAGTGGACTCGCTGGTGGCGGAGCGGGCCTGGCAGGAGTTGGCGCGCGGCCTGATGGAGAAAAAACCGTCGCAATTTTTTGAGACGCTGCGCAGTTGCGGCGCGCTGGCAAAAATTCTGCCTGAAGTGGACGCGCTGTTCGGCGTGCCGCAGCCGGAAAAATATCACCCGGAAATCGATTGCGGCATCCACACCATGCTGGTGCTGGACGATGCAGCACAACATGATTACGCGCTGGAGGTGCGCTTCGCCGCACTGGCGCACGATCTGGGTAAGGCCACCACGCCAAAGGATATTCTGCCGCGCCATATCGGCCATGAATTACGCGGCGTGGAGCTGGTGAAGAATCTATCGCAACGGATGCGCGTACCGGGTGACTGCCGCGACCTTGCCTTGCTGGCGGCACGCTACCACGGCGACGTTCATCGTGCTTCTGAACTGCGCGCCGAAACAGCCATCAAGTTGTTCCAGTCGGCAGATGCGTGGCGCAGGCCGGAACGCTTCAACCAATTGCTGCAAGTCTGCGCTTCGGATGCGCGCGGACGCACCGGGCACGCGCAGGATGCCTATCCGCAGGCGGATTATTTGCAGCAACTGCTAGCAACCGCACGCGCGGTGGATGCCGGTGAAATAGCGCGACAATGCGCCGACAGCGATACAATCGCCGCTGCCGTGCAACAGGCGCGCATCGGCGCGATAAAAAATATAGTGCAACAACAAAAGGAAAAGCAATGAACAAATGGATATTGAGTTTCATGGTTATCACCATGCCTTGCCTGGCGTTGGCTGCCGAAAAACCCATGAATAAAAAACCGGAAAGCATCAACACCAGGGTTGACCGACTTTTTAATGGCGTGGATACGAGTGGTGATGGCAGCATCTCCAAGGAAGAAGCGGAGCAAAAAGCCCCTGCTGTTGCGGAGAATTTCGACAAAATAGACACCAACCATGATGGCGTGCTGGGCAAAAAAGAATTTAAGGCCTTCTGGGCTGTCGCAGAGAAAAAACGCCGCGAGTTTGCCCAGCGTTTGGAACAAGCCGATACGGATAAAAATGGTATGTTGTCTAAGGAGGAAGCCAAGGCATTACCGAATCTCAGCTCGCGCTTCGACGAGATAGATGGCAATCATAACGGGCAACTGGTTATCAAAGAAATATCCGATTATTTGCGCACGCAAACCAATGTGAAAAATGCATCTGCTCCCGCTGCGCAATAGTTTTATTGCAATAAATCTAAGCCGGACAAGCCGTAACCCAAAAACGATGCGTAGGAGCGGTCTCCAGGCCGCGATTTCTTAAACCAATCGCGG
>CAIZNF010000503.1 GCA_903934275.1 uncultured Nitrosomonadales bacterium | reverse complement strand
AAGCCGGACGAGCCGGAACCAATGTAGGTCGGGCTCTGCCCGACATGGTGGGCAGAGCTCAATGCTGTTCACTTAACCGTTCGTGGTGAGCTTGTCGAACCACCAGCTACGCAACCAGAGCCCTTCGACAAGCTCAGGGCGAACGGAAATTTTATTAATTGAACAGCATTGGGGCAGAACCCACTTTACGGTTTCGTTGAAAAATGATTGTCATTTTTTGACATCATTTGGTTGATAAATTAGGGTGCGGTAAATTGTGCCCTTATAGGCGTATGCGTCCAATAGCGGTGATGTGTTTTGCGGTAGCGTTCCACCTGCAAGCCCTGCGTATTCATTTCGACCAGGATCGCGCCGTCTTCATCTGAACGCAGCAGTTCCGCGCCGCTGTCGGCGTAGCGTTGCAGCACTTCCGGTTTCGGATGGCCGAAATGATTGCGGTAACCTACGGTGAATACGGCAAAGTCGGGTAGGGTGGCTGCAACAAATTCGATTGTGGATGAAGTCTTGCTGCCGTGATGCGGCACAACCAGCAATGTGGCGAATAATTTGTCGGCGTGCTCCTTGATCAGGCGCTGCTCGGATTCTTTCTCGATATCGGTAGCCAGCAAAATGCGTTGATTGCCCGTGCTGATGCGCAGCACACAGCCACGGTTGTTTTTGCGGATTTTTTCCTGCGTATAGCTTTCGACTGAAGGGTGCAGTAATTCGAAATGTACGCCATCCCAATCCCAGCTCTGTCCGTCGGCGCAGCGAGATAGATATCTCTCTCTTTGTGAGGGAGTTAGGGAGGGGGATGCTTGCCGTAGAATGTGGCTTTGTTCTGGCAGCGAAGAAGACAGCCAATCAATCGGCATGGCCTGCATCACGGAGAGTGCGCCGCCGGTGTGATCAGTGTCGTCGTGAGTAAGGATCAGCCCGTCCAGTTTGCTGATGCCCAAGGCACGCAAGCTGGGAATCAGGATGCGGTTGCCGCTGTCGGCATCGCCGGAAAAATCCGGGCCGGTATCGTAGAGCAGCGCGTGATTTCGAGTTTGTGCGGCGACGGCCAGACCTTGCCCGACATCGAAAATAATCAGGCGTAGCGTACCTTGCGCGGGTGGCTCCGGGGTATTCAGAAACATCGGCAGCAGCAGCAAAAAACCCAGCCAGCGTGCTGGGAAGCCGCGTGGCAGCAGCAACCACAACACGCCCAATATGCCAGTCACGATGCTCCACGCGGGCGGTGCGTGTTGCGTCCATACCGCCTGCGGCAAGGTACTCAGCCATTCCAGCAGAATCATCGTCCAGTCCATCACGATGTGCGCCAGCCACAGCGGCACATCCAGCGGCAACACCGCACCGAGTAGTGCTAGTGGCACGACAATTAAGCTTACCAGCGGAATCGCGAAGGCATTGGCGATGGGCGAGACCAGCGAGACCTGCTGGAATAGCGCCAGCAGCATGGGGATCAGGCCGATGGTCATCGCCCATTGCACTGTAATGTACTCATCAAGCACCCACAAGAAGCGAGGCTGATACCTGGCAATTCCGCCGTGGCTTTTTGGCAACCGGTGGCTGACCTCGATGCGATACGCGGTTACGTACAGGATGATTGCCACCGCACCAAACGATAACCAGAAACCGGGCGACATGACTGCCCACGGATCGGGAATCAGCACGCCGAGCAGCGCGATGCTGAGGATTTGTCCGAGCGAAAAATTGCGGTTCAGCCACAACGCGGCGGCGACCGCGCCGACCATGTACACGGTGCGCTGTGCCGGGACGGCGAAACCGGACAGCAGCGCGTAGCCCAGCGCCACCAGTAACGCAATTAGCGCTGCGGCTTTGCGTGCGGGCAAACGTAGCGTGAGCCTGGTGCCGCGCCGCCACAGCCAATAGGTGAGCGCAAAGCCGAAGCTGGCGAGCATGGTGATATGCAGGCCGGAGATACTTATCAGATGATTCACGCCGGTGCGCGTGAATACCTGCCACTGGGCAGACGGGATGCCGCTCTGGTCGCCGATAGCCAGCGCACTCAATACACCAGAGTACGGCGCATCGCCGAGCGTGGCGCCGAACTTGTCGCGTATTGTTTCGCGCCATGACTCGATGCGATAGAACAAGCCATTTGCTAGCGCATCGATGCGTATGTTGTGGCCTTTGTTGTGTACATAGCCGACCGCGCGCACATTGTTTTCCAGCGCCCACATTTCGAAATCAAAGCCGTGTGGATTGCTGCTGCCATGCGGCTGCTTGAGGCGCAGCGTGAGTTGCCAGCGTTCGCCCGCCCTTAACTCAAGCGGGGTGGATAGTTTGTCATAGTAAGTGCCGAGGTAAATATGTTGCGGCACGCTGGCTTGGGGCGTGAGAATTTTTTCGACATTAAAACTGAAGCGCAAACCGCGTTCGTGGCTGCGCGGCAGTTCGGCAACCACGCCGGTCACTTCGATGTCGCGGCCCTGCCATTCATCCGGCAGGCCGACGGCAAGTCGCTGTTCGGCCTGCCACGCGGCGTGATAGAAACCCAGCCCGCAGGCAAAAGCGGCGAGGAGCAGGGCGTATATCGAGCGGGCGAGCCGGTTTCGCCCGCGAAGACGCAACAAGATGAGGCCGATAGGAAAGCCAATTATCGGCCATGCCCACGCGAATTCCGGCAGAGCGGGCTGTTGTTGCAGCAGCCATACGCCGAATGTGAAGCAGATTGTGAAAAGAGCCATGCGTGTAGATTAACTCAAACGCTGCAAAGCCTGAGTAATTCCATTTCTATATAAAACGTTTTGTAGGGCGGGCAAGGTTAACAATTGCTTTTCTCGTTTGTTATTTCTCCCGCTTGCGGGATAACCAGCGACTTGGCTGCGGTCTCTTGCAGCCTAGTCGAATGGCTGGTTGCTCCATCCAGAGAGTTAGAGAGAGGGAATGTACTTGCCCGCCAGATATAGTTGTCGGGCAGAGCCCGACCTATGGATATTTTTCCGTTTGAAGGGGGAGTGGAGTAAACACTTTATGGCTTATGGGCGATTCAGAAGGTTCGTATAGAATGAAGCCATGCGCAAATTATTCCGCAAGTTCCTGCCGTCGCACGAAACGGTGAAAAGCAACCGTTGGCTGAAGCCGTTCGGTGACTGGCTGCATCATCCAAATTTGTGGCATCTGCATCGCCGCTCGGTGGCCGGTGGCGTGGCGATTGGGTTGTTTTGCGGCCTGATTCCAGGTCCATTGCAAATGATTTCTGCGGCATTGTTGGCGGTGTTGCTGCGCGTCAATTTGCCGGTGGCGGTGTTTGCCACGCTTTATACCAACCCGTTCACTATCCTGCCGCTGTATCTGTTGGCTTATGAATTTGGCGCATTGATAACCGGCGCACACAGCGGTGTGGCGGCGACACAACTGTCATTTCCAGAAATGCACTGGCACAGTTGGGCGAGCGAGTTGTGGAGTTGGATGGTGATGCTGGGCAAGCCATTTATGATCGGCTTGCCGCTGCTCGCCGTGAGCCTGGCAATTGTCGGATATTTTGTGGTGCGCGTGGCGTGGCGCGTGGCGGTAGTGTTGCAGTGGCGAGCCAGAAAACAGAGGATAGAAGGCGGAGCGCAGAAGATAAAGGACGTGTAATAACATCTCATCGTCCATGTTGCTCTGCTATAATCCGCGCCCTCGGGGCGTAGCGCAGCCTGGTAGCGCACTTCGCTGGGGGTGAAGTGGTCGGAGGTTCGAATCCTCTCGCCCCGACCAATTTAATCAGATAGTTACTTAATTGAAATGCCTTTTAGTGGCGTTTTTGTGGCTATGCTGAACATTTCGTCGATTTTTGTAAGGACGCTGGCTATTTGGCACTGATTTGCACTTCTTTTGGCACAGGAGAAAACCGCTTGTCCCGTTAAAAACTGATAATTTATACGGCTACTTTAACGTATAGGCCAACACAATTTTTATTGTCAGCTCAGTCGTCTTGATATCAGGTGATGTTTGTTAATTCCCCGCCCCGACTTTAATCTTCAACTGACCCTCCTCGCTGGGCAGGATCAGGGTATTTCCAGCGGCATCCGCACACTTGATTTGCACGTTATAAATTCCAAGCTCGGCAAAAAAGCTGCCGCCGGCGTAATCCAGCCGCACTTTGCCGTTGGCCGCATCGGTCAAGACGGCGGCGGTGAAGGGGGTGACGGTGCCGGATAGGGTATGTTTCGCCGTGGCAGAAAATCCGGTGCAGCCTACCAGTGAGACAACCGAATCGGTGTT
>CAIZNF010000502.1 GCA_903934275.1 uncultured Nitrosomonadales bacterium | reverse complement strand
TTGCAGAAATATGGGGGCGGCACTGTAGGTTTCGCAAAAGCTTTTGATATGCCAAAGGTTGCGCGGCAAAAATCTGCTCATATCGGGAAACTCATTGCGCAAATCGGCGGATAGTTGATCTATTGACCTGGACGGCAGCGCAGCATGGAGCTTTTATTGCTGCAGGCGGCGCACCATTACCAGACTTCCTTGCCGACCGGTGCGCCCTCACGTGCCCAAGCCGTTTCGGCATTGTGCTTGGTGATTTTTGCGGGGGTGACACCCTGCAAAAGTTCGGAGAGGGAATAGCGGCGTTTGTTGGCCGCAGGGCGCGTCGTCAGGGCTTCCTCGGACACGTTCAGCTCAAGTTTGCTGCCCGCTTCGATGTGGCGCATCTTCATAACTGACGCTAGCCCTGATAAACAATCTGCCCGTCAAGCAGCGTATAACGCACCCGGCCTTGCATTTCGTAGCCGTTGAACGGCGTGTTCTTGCCCTGGCTTTGCAACGCAGCGGGTTCGACTTTCCAACTTGTCTTCGGGTTGAACATGCAGATATCCGCATGGGCGCCGACCGACAGGTGGCCTATCTTCTGCCCCAGTAATTGCGCAGGGTTGATGGTCACGCGGGACAGCGCGTCCAGCAGCGGTACTTTTTCCTGCTCTGCCCATTTCAGCACCAGCGGTAACAGCAGCTCCAGACCGGTTGCGCCCGCTTCGGCTTCGGCGAACGGCAATTGTTTGGCATCGTCATCCACCGGGGAATGATTTGAACAAATTGCGTCAATCGTGCCATCCAACAGGCCGACGCGCAGGGCTTCCCTGTCGCGTAGGCCGCGCAACGGCGGAATCAGATGGCAATTGGAATCGAAGAAGCCGATGTCCATTTCAGTCAGATGCACGTGGTTCATCGACACATCGCAGGTCACCGCCAGCCCTTCGCGTTTGGCGGCGCGCACCAGCTCCACGCCCGCCGCACTGGAGATGCGGCAGATGTGCAGAATCACGCCGGTTTCGCGCGCTAGTTGCAGCATGGTCGCAAGCGCGATGGTCTCGGCCACGACCGGGATGGTCGGCAAACCCAAGCGGGTGGAGACTTCACCGTCGTGCGCCACGCCGTCTTTGGCGAGGAAGCTGTCCTGCGGGCGCAGCCATACGCGGTAGCCGAAGGTCGCCGCGTATTGCATGGCGCGCATCAGCACCCTTGTGTCGGTCAGCGGCGCATCGGCTTGACTGAATGCCTTGCAGCCCGCATCGGTCAGCTCGATCATTTCAGTCAACTCCGCGCCTTTCAGGCCGTAGGTCAGGGCACCGACCGGGAACACGCGCGCCTGATTCAGCGAGCGGGCGCGGTGTTTGAGCATCTCCACCAGACCCGGCTCATCGAGCGGGGGATCGGTATCGGGCAGACAGGCTAGCGAGGTCACGCCGCCCGCCACCGCCGCCGTCATCTCTGATTCCAGCGTGGCCTTGTATTCGTAGCCCGGCTCGCGCAAACGCGCGGCGACATCCACCAGCCCCGGCATCACGGTCAACCCGCTGGCGTCAATCACCTGCTCCGCCGCGAAGCCTTGCGGCGATTTGCCGATGGCGACAATGCGCCGCTCGGCGATGAACAGATCCTGTTGCGCATCGATGTTGTTTTTCGGGTCGATCAGGCGACCGTTCTTGATATGGATATTCATATCTGTGTTCCCGCCAACATACTCATCACTGCCATGCGCACCGCGATGCCGAACGTGACCTGCGGCAGGATGACCGAATGCGCTCCATCCGCCACGCTGGAGTCGATCTCCACGCCGCGATTCATCGGGCCGGGATGCATGACGATGGCATCGTGTTTCGCCAGTGCCAGCCGTTCCTGCGTCAGGCCGTAGTATTTGAAATATTCCTGCGCCGAAGGCAGCAACGCGCCCTGCATGCGCTCGTTCTGCAAGCGTAGCATCATCACCACATCGACATCCTTCAAGCCCTGCGCCATGTCGTGATAGACCCGCACACCGAGATTTTCCACCATCGCCGGGAGCAGAGTCTTGGGGGCGATGACGCGCACTTCCGGTACGCCGAGCGTGGTCAGCGCGTGGATTTGCGAGCGTGCGACGCGCGAATGCAGCACGTCGCCGACAATCGCTACGCGCAGGTTGTGAAATTCTTTTTTGTAGTGGCGGATGGTGAACATGTCCAGCAATGCCTGTGTGGGGTGAGCATGGCGGCCATCACCGGCGTTGATGACATGCACATCCGGCGCGACATGCTTGGCGATGAAATGTGCCGCGCCGCTTTGTGCGTGGCGCACCACGAACATGTCGGCGTGCATCGCACAAAGGTTGCCCACAGTATCCAGCAGGGTCTCGCCCTTGCTGGTGCTGGACGAGCCGATGTTGAGGTTGACCACGTCCGCCGACAGCCGCTTGGCGGCGATTTCGAAGGTGGTGCGGGTGCGCGTGCTGTTTTCGAAAAATACGTTGAATACCGACTTGCCGTGCAGCAGCGGTACCTTTTTGATTTCGCACCCTTCGGCGACATCGAGAAATGTAGCCGTCTTGTCGAGAATGTTGCGCACGATGGCGACCGGCAAGCCCTCGGTAGTCAGCAAGTGCTGGAGTTCGCCGTGTTTATTGAGTTGCGGATTTTTCATGGTGTCCAACTACAATCAGTCCCGCTGCGGGTTCATCAAAATACGCCTGCAAGATTTGTTGTGCGGCATATTGGTCGATCAGGGCTTTTTGCTTTTTGCCGTGGATACCTTCTTCGTTCAACTGCGCGCTTGCAGAGAGCGAAGTATAACGCTCATCAACCAATATCACCGGTAAATTAAACCGCCCCTTGAGACGGTTGGCAAAGCGGCGGCACAACGCAGTCAGTTCGTGCGGCGTGCCATCGTCGTTGTACGGCAAGCCGGACACCAGCGCGCACGGTTGCCATTCATCGAGCAGCGCCGCTATTTTAGCAAAGCGCGCAACGGTTTTTTCGTCGGCAATGGTGGTCAGCGGATTGGCTTGGCGCAGCAAGGTGTTGCCCGTAGCGACACCGATACGTTGGGTGCCAAAATCAAATGCGAGAAGCGTTCCAGAAGGCAGTATGTTGTCGCTATGTGGTTTTTGCTGTCCCCTGACATCAGGCATGTCCGACACCCTCTACCAGAGAAGCGTAATCCACCCCAAACAGAGCCATCGCAGCAGGTAACCGGTCTTCCGGCGGCAAGTCGAATATGATGTGTTCGGAGGCGGGCATAGTTAGCCAGGTGTTCTCGGTCATCTCATGCTCCAACTGTCCTTGAGCCCAGCCCGCATAACCCAACGTGACAATCAGGTTGCGCGGCCCATGTCCTTCGCCGACCGCTTCAAGAATATCCTTGGAGGTGGTCAGTGATAGCCTGTCGTTGATGCGCAGCGTGGACTGCCAATTTCCTTGCATGTCGTGCAACACGAAGCCGCGCTCGGTCTGAACAGGACCACCGAAATGTACCGGCATTTTCTCCAGTTTTGGTTGATGCAATGGAATATTGATCTGGCTGAACATTTCGCCCAACGTCAGGCTGATCGGGCGGTTCAGCACGATACCTAACGCGCCGTTTTCGTTGTGTTCGCATATGTAGGTCAGCGTACCGGCAAAAAATCCCTCTTGCATGGCGGGCATGGCAATCAGGAAATGATGGGTGAGATTGAAATCGGACATGGCACCATTGTAACTGCCTGCGCGGGGCCGCACAATTAGCCATGGCACGCACTGACGTTCTCGAACTTGCATTCACAACGCCTTTCCAGTAACTTACATACCTCGCTGGGGGTCTTCGCCGGTATCTGCAATGTGGCGGAGTGAGATACACCCTTTGAACCTGCGCGGGTAATGCCGCAAAGGGAAGCATCCCTGAGGTGCTTCTTAATTCTGGAGCACACTGAAATGAACGCCAATCCCAAATTTACCGCGCCTGAGTCTGTCGCGCCGAAGGCTATTGTCCCCCTATTTAACGCCGAGAACGCGCATGTCGATGCGGCGGCAATCGAGCCGTTGCCGAATTCGCGCAAGATATATGTCGAGGGTTCGCGCCCCGATATTCGCGTGCCGATGCGCGAAATCTCGCAAGCCGATACGCCCGCCGGCATGGGCGTGGAAAAAAATCCGCCGATTTACGTGTATGACTGCTCAGGCCCCTATACCGACCCAGCGGTGAAGATCGACATCCGCTCCGGCCTCGCCGCGATGCGCGAAGGCTGGATCGCCGAGCGTGGCGACACTGAAACGCTGGGCAAGCTGTCTTCAGATTACGGCCAGCAGCGCCTCAACGACCCTGAGCTGGCCGAGCTGCGCTTCAACCTTCAGCGCGCACCGCGTCGCGCCAAGCTCGGCAAGAATGTCACGCAAATGCATTACGCCCGCCAGGGCATCATCACGCCTGAGATGGAATATATCGCGATACGCGAGAATCAAAAGCGCGAGGGACTTTCCGAAATGCTGCTGCAACAGCATCCCGGTGAAAACTTTGGCGCATCGATGCCGAAACTGATCACGCCGGAATTCGTACGCGCTGAAGTAGCCGCAGGCCGCGCGATCATCCCGCTCAACATCAACCACCCCGAAGCCGAGCCGATGATTATCGGGCGCAGCTTTCTGGTGAAGATCAACGCCAACATCGGCAACTCCGCGCTCGGTTCGAGCATTCAGGAAGAAGTGGAAAAGATGACCTGGTCGATCCGTTGGGGCGGCGACACGGTGATGGATCTGTCCACCGGCAAGCATATCCACGAGACGCGCGAATGGATCATCCGTAACTCGCCTGTCCCTATCGGAACAGTTCCGATTTATCAGGCGCTGGAAAAAGTGAATGGCAAGGCCGAAGACCTGACCTGGGAAATTTTCCGCGACACGCTGATCGAGCAGGCCGAGCAGGGTGTGGACTATTTCACCATCCACTCCGGCGTGCTACTGCGCTACGTGCCGATGACCGCGAAGCGCATGACCGGGATCGTTTCGCGCGGCGGCTCGATCATGGCGAAATGGTGCCTCGCGCACCACAAGGAAAATTTTCTCGCGACGCATTTCGAAGATATCTGCGAAATCATGAAGGCCTACGACGTCGGTTTCAGCCTCGGCGACGGCCTGCGCCCCGGCTCGATCTACGACGCCAACGATGCGGCGCAACTGGGCGAGCTCAAGACGCTCGGCGAGCAAACGCTGGTCGCATGGAAGCACGACGTGCAAGTGATGATCGAAGGCCCCGGCCACGTGCCGATGCACCTGATCAAAGAGAACATGGACCTGCAACAGAAGTGGTGCCACGAGGCGCCGTTTTACACGCTGGGCCCCTTGACCATGGACATCGCGCCCGGCTACGACCACATCACCAGCGCGATTGGTGCGGCGATGATCGGCTGGTTCGGCACCGCGATGCTGTGCTATGTCACGCCGAAAGAACACCTCGGCTTACCCAATAAGGACGACGTGAAGGAAGGCATCATCACCTACAAGATCGCCGCGCACGCCGCTGATCTCGCCAAGGGACATCCCGGTGCGCAGATACGCGACAACGCGCTAAGCAAAGCACGCTTCGAATTCCGCTGGGCAGACCAGTTCAATCTTGGCCTCGACCCGGACAAAGCGCGCGAATTTCACGACGAAACCCTGCCCAAAGAATCCGCCAAAGTCGCGCATTTTTGCTCGATGTGCGGCCCGAGCTTCTGCTCGATGAAAATCTCGCAGGACGTGCGCGATTTCGCCGCACAACAAGGCGTGGATGAAGCTGCAGCATTGCAAAAAGGCATGGAACAGAAGGCGGTGGAGTTTGTGCAGCGGGGCAGCCAGTTGTATAGCAAGGCTTGATTTTATAGCATGTGTAGCGTGGTAAAAGTTTGAAGGTAATTATTTTCTGATAGAGCAATGGATAGTTTGAACGATATCGAGATTGAAGATGTAGCTAATGATCTAGGGTTTTTGCTGGACGAGTCTGCCGCGCACATCATCCGCACACAAAACCCGGAGTCATTCATTAGCTGGTTCCAAACCAACGCACCGGTTATTGCGCCCAACTTTATCGAGACATTGCCCGACGATGAGCAGGCGCTAAGGGGCTTTCTGTACAATATGGCGCGGGTGATCTGGAACAAAACCCCATTGCCTGACAACCGTTTTCGTCCCAGCACACTGCACAAGCCGGAACGCAATCTACCCTGCCCCTGCGGCTCCAACCGTAAATACAAGCACTGCTGCTTGGCCGCCGAATCGTTCGAAAAAGAGATGGGAGATTTCAGCATGCTGCTGCACGTGCTGAACCAGACTCCGCACAAACAGTTCGCCGAATTACCCTTCACCTACCTCGATCTTGATGAGTTGGCTTATGTTGCCCGCACATGGATGGATCAAGGCAAAACCAAGGATGCCGTTAAATTACTGGAAGGTTTGTTTGCGCATATTGAGAAACTGGATGCACGGGCGGAATACGCCTTTGATTTGTTGCTGGATGGCTACAGCCATTTGGGCAACACGGTAAAGAAAAATAGCCTGCTGGAAAAAGGACTGCAAGCCCCGGATAAATACCTGCGCGCAGCAGCCATGCAGCGCTTGTGCTGCATCCACTCCGACAAGGGCGACTACCCTCGCGCCTGGGCGCTGTTTCAGGAAATTCAGCGGCTGATTCCCAACGACTCCTCGCTTGCGCACCTTGAAATCGTATTGCTCCACGGCCAAGGAGAACATGAGCGCGCGGCCGAGCGCGCCAAATTCTGGATAGCGCGTTTGTCGCGCGATAACAATCCGCAAAATGCCGAGCTGATAGAATTTTTGAAACAGTCAACGACAGATTTGGGCGGCGCGATGTTGGACATTGTGCAAAACAACATTCCAGAGCTGGGGCAAATGTCGCGGCTTATCGACGCGATGCCCGCGCCAAAATGTTTGTATCAACTCAACGGGCAAGACGGCAGCGCCGGGCCTTTGAAACCGGATGCGCAGCTACAGCGGCTGCACATCGAGTGGCGCGAGCTATTCAGCGTGTTTACCGCAGATTACATTGGTGTCGATTGGCCGAGTTCGCGCCCTTGGCTGAATTGGTTGGAGAAAAACCCACTGGCCTGGCAAAGTATCGAAGTGGTTGGCGAACTGTTCCTCGCGCTGGACGAAGGCATGCAGCCGTTCCCCGGCTTTGCCGAAAAGATTCTCTTGCCGCTGATGCTGCACGGCAACGTCCTGTTGCGCCTCATCCTGAAACAAAATCATGCAGAAGGGCTCCGGCTGGAGTGGAGCTATATGGAAAACCGCGATGCCTTGCGCATGGTTTCCGCACTTGGCCGGTATTACGAAGCGCACGACAACCTCAAGGAGTCCATCAACCTGGTGGAGTGGCTGGTGCTCACGCTCAACCCGAATGACAATCAGGGGATGCGCGAAAACTTGCTGCACCACTATTTGCGCCAAGGCAGACTGGATGCAGCCGTCGGCTTGGCCGCACATTACCCGCGCGACATGGCCTCCATGCAATACGGCCATACTCTTGCGCTGCTGATGGCGGGCCGCGAAAATGAAGCCGCAGTCACGCTCAAACAGGCAAGGCAGGATTACCCCGAAATTTACAAAATGCTGATCAGCCCCAAACCGCGTCGTCCCAAGCTTACGGAGGGAAGAGTGACGGTTGGCGGCAAGGATGAAGCCTGGTATTACCGCGAAGACTATCTGGATATCTGGCAGCAGAGCGGTGGATTGGAGTGGCTGCGCAATGCCAAACCGACCAAGGGCGGCAATACGGCTTTGCGAAAACAACAAACCGGACAAGCCGCGAAAGACGCAACTGCTGGAGATGACAAAATGCCCGCAAGCACAACACCGCAACAAATGCTGCAACTGCGCATCACCCTGCTGAACGTCAAGCCGCCCGTGCGGCGGCGTGTGCTGGTCAGCGCCAACTTGACCTTTCTGCAACTGCATCACGTGATACAGGCGGCGATGGGGTGGGAAGATTGTCACATGCACGAATTTGAAGTCGGGCGCGAGCGCATCGGCACAAGCTCAAAAGAGGACAGCTTCTTTGGCGGCGAAACCGCACTTCCAGAAGGCAAGCACCGTTTGGGCGAAACACTCGCCAGCCACAAAAAATTCCGTTACTGGTACGACTTTGGCGATGACTGGTGGCATGAGATTACCATCGAGAAACGCTTTGATGCCAAACCGGACGATCCGCCAGTTCGCCTGCTCGATGGCGAGAACGCATGCCCGCCTGAGGATTGCGGCGGGCCGTGGGGGTACGCGGAGTTGTGCGCTGCCCTGTCCGATCCGACCCATCTGGAACACGCAGAGATGTTGGAATGGGTGGGCGGCGAATTCGACCCCAAGGTTTTCGATATGGAAACTTGTGCCAAGCAGGTTTCGCGTTGCGTACGTACACCTGCCACAAAAAAAGTGCGTTAACCTAGAAAAAGCAATTGCCCACGAAAGCCACGAAAAACACGAACAAATTCAAAAGACTCAATGCTGC
>CAIZNF010000501.1 GCA_903934275.1 uncultured Nitrosomonadales bacterium | reverse complement strand
ACCATTTTTTGAAACGAATAATATAGAAGGCGTGCCGGTAAAGCTGCCCTCTGGCGTAGATCGGGCACATTACATGGTTTATAAAGATATGGCGGCTGCGGCGGCTCCCGAGCGCCTTAAAAATAAGGTTCGTCAGTAAAATGAGTGGGTAAGTTTTGGTTCGGGCAATTTGCCAAGTACATGATAGAGCGACAGTTCTAGCATTTTGAAGGTTCGAAAACCGTAAGCTTTTCTCATAGTGACTTTGGCTTTGTTGTTCAGCCCCTCAACAATACCACTGGAAAACGCTTTTCTGGCCCGGAAATAGTTGAGCAGGAGCTCGCGATGATTGCGGACGGTGCGGACAAATTTTTTCAGAGGCTCAATTCTTGACCGCATGACTTCCGTACACCATTGATCGAGAAACTTCCCCGCCCAAGCGGGCGAATCGTAGTCCCAGAATTGCTGGAAATATTCCTTGAACAGGTAGGCGCGCACGCTTTGCAGGTTGTAGCGCAGCACATCGCGCAGCTTGACCCGCTGCTTGCCGGTCAGGTTCTCGCGGCGCTTGAGCAAACACCAGCGCGTTTTCTTTAACACCGGTTCGTAGCCGTCCTGCACCAGCCGCCTGGCCTCGGATGCGCGCACCTCATCGAGCGCCAGATTCAGTTTGGCGACGACGTGGAACCGGTCGAGGATATTCAGCGCGTTCGTGCAATGCTTCTCGATCAGCGTCAGGTAAGGCTTCCACATGTCGGAGCAGACGAATTCGATCTTCTCGGCCAGCTCCTTGCCGATCATGGTGAAGAACTTCTCGAAGCTTTCCAGCGTGCGCTCCTTGCCGACCCACAGCAGCCGGACGCAGCCGGCCTCGATCTGATAGACCAGCGTCAGATATTGATGCCCCTTTCCGTACTGGATTTCATCGACGCCAATCGCGCGGATCGCGCCAAGCTCCCGGTGCGCCAACCCCCATTGCACCACGTATTCCACTGACAGGACCACCTTCTCCCAACTGGTGTGGAAACTCTGCGCGGTTTCCTTCCAGGACAGCTTCTTCGCCCAATGGGCCAGATACAGCATGTAGACCTTGCACAGCGTGTGCTTGCCGGTGCCCCACGGCACTTCTTCGATCCTGACCCCGCAGCGCTGGCAATCCACCCGCCGCATGCAGTACAGTAGGAACACGGCAAAGCCCCAGATCGGGATGAACTCAAATCGCCGGCAACTGCGGTGGTCATAGCATGGGGCGGGTTGCCCGCATCCGGAGCAGCGCGGTTTGGAGCCCTGCCTCGGGCGCACATCGATCTCGATGGCGCTGGTATCCTCGCGCAATCGGGCGCCCGCATAGACGAAGCCTGGGAAATGGTGACACGCATTGAGCAGACGGGTGATTAACATGATCGATAAGAACCGGAAGTTGGGAAAGGTTGCGATTGTCGCCGACAAGGATGCCGCTTGCCCGCTTCTCCAGTGCTGCCCGGATATTGAGGGTTGGCCAAAAAGCTGGTCATATGAGGAAAGCGATCTCGCTCCGGGACATCGCATCGTCGAGTTCTTCAAGCCCTTCCTGCTGCATCTGGTGGCCAAAAAATTCGCCGCCAGTACATTGCGCCGCCACCGCGACCATTTGTGGATGCTGGGCGGCGAGGTGATCCGTCGCCGTCAAGAGAACTCCCATCTCTGTCGCCTGCCTGTCGAGAAAGTGACCTTCGCGCTATTGGAAGAAGACGGCGGCCCGCTCATCTGGCCACGAATCACCGAGCAGGAACAAGATGCCTTTGATGCTTCTTGTCGAAAGCTCTATCGCTTCCTCACGACTGTGTCTGAACAGAATTCCAAAATGAAAACCGGTTAAAGTCACCCACCGATACCGCCGACGAAGCGAAAATCGTACTTGGGCAGAGCGCAATTCTGAAGCACTGGCGGCGCATGGGAAGGATATCTCAGCTACGGGCTTAGCTGGCGCTGAGTTTGATCGGATTT
>CAIZNF010000500.1 GCA_903934275.1 uncultured Nitrosomonadales bacterium | reverse complement strand
CTGCGCGCGCTATTTCTGGAGCGCGAACGCATCGCCAATCATCTGGGTGATCTGGGCGATCTTGGCAACGATGTCGCGCTATCGTTCGGCTTTGCGCAGTTCTGGATATTGAAAGAGCAAGTGCTGCGCAACAATGCCGCGCTGTTCGGGCACCGCTACATGATGGATAAAATCATTCCGGGCGGCGTGGCAGCGGACCTGGCAGAATCGGGCAAGCAAGCACTGCGCGAAGAATGCGCCATGCTGGAGCGCGAGGTGCGCCTGCTGCGCGGCATCTATGAAGAACATGCCGGGATGCAGGATCGCTTCATCGGTGCTGGGCGTGTCGAGCCGAAACTGGCCGCACAGCTTGGATTATGCGGCTTGGCCGGGCGCGCCAGCGCACAGGCTTGGGATGCGCGTGTGCAGTTTGCCTGCGCGCCTTACGACAGTCTGGATGTGCAGATGGCGACCTACCGCAACGGCGACGTGGCGGCGCGCGTCATTGTGCGCTTTGATGAACTGTTTGAATCGTTGCGCCTGCAGCGCGACATTCTGGACAATCTTGCACCCGGCGATACTTTGTCTGATCCGCTAGAAAACCTGCCCAGTAACTGCTTCGGCGTGGGCATGGTGGAAGGCTGGCGCGGCGAAGTAATGGTGGCGATCCACACCGATGCGCAGGGCAATCTCGCGCGAGTCCATCCGCACGATCCGTCCTGGCAGAATTGGCCGGTGGTGGAACATGCCATCATGGGCAACATCGTGCCGGATTTTCCGCTCATCAACAAATCGTTCAACTTGAGCTATTCAGGCCAGGACTTGTAGACATGCCTATCTTTCAAATCATCAGGCAAATCGTCAGGACGGGCATCAAGACCGAAGCACCGCCGCTGCCGGACGAGATGCTGCGCGCCCAACCGCAACGTCTCCGGCAGGAAATCCTGCGCGTGCTCGGCGGCGCACTGAGCATTCGCCAGGTGGATGCCGGTTCATGCAACGGCTGTGAACTGGAGATCCGCGCGCTCAACAACGCTTATTACAACATCGAGGGATTGGGCATCAAATTCACCGCCAGCCCGCGCCATGCGGACATGCTGCTGGTCACCGGCCCGGTGTCGCGCCACATGGTGACAGCACTCAAGCGCGCCTTTGATGCCATGCCTGAACCCAAGCTGGTGGTAGCGCTTGGCGATTGCGGTTGCGACGGCGGCATTTTTGCCCCAGATGATGCCGATGGTGCGTGCGAAAGCTACGCCAGTTGCGGAAAAATTTCCAACGTGATTCCGGTCGATGTGGTGGTGAGCGGCTGCCCGCCCACGCCCACCGCGATCCTGCAAGGCATACTCACCGCTATCAGCGCGCAAAAAACACAGGGTGAAACCGCGTAGCGATCCGATTTATCTGGCGAGCCGAATTTTGTAATTCAACATAACCAGCAGCAGTACAAGAAACGCCGCACCGCCGTTGTGGATTACCGCCAGTGCCAAGGGGAAATCCAGAAAAACTGTCAAAACGCCAGTTGCGAATTGCAGCGTGATCGCGACCAGAATCCATCGCGCAGTGTTGTGCAATCCATCTATTTTCCGCGCTTTGAGCGCCACCCAGACAACCAACGCGACTACGGCGAAGGCGAAAACGCGGTGCATCCAGTGGATCGCGGTCAATGCCGGAAAAGGCAGGAACTCACCTTTTGAGGTCATACCCAGGTCGCGCCATAGTGTGAAACCGTTGGCGAAATCCATTTGCGGCAACAACGCGCCATGACACAGCGGGAAATCCGTGCAAGCCAGCGCTGCGTAGTTGGTGCTGACCCAGCCGCCGAGCGCGATCTGGATGGACAGCAGCAAAGCCGCCAGCACTGCCGTCAAGCGTAACGCGTCAGCAACCTGAGATACCGGCGGGTGGTCGCTTTGGCGCGCGCCGAACCAGACCAAAAGCGCAAGCAATCCCATGCCTAACAGCAAGTGAATCGTCACGATGATCGGTTGCAGTTTCATCGTAACAGTCCAAGCACCGAAAGCACCTTGCAAGCAAACGAATGCAAGCAGCACAGTTGGGAATGTAGGCGAAAATTTTACGTCCAGACGGCCTGATTTCAGCCATTTTCGCCAAGAGATCAGCGTCAACGCGACAATCAGCACACCGATGCCCATTGCAAGATAGCGGTGGATCATTTCGATCCATGCCTTCATGACAGTAACCGGGCCAGTCGGCATCGCGGCTTCGGCGGCGCTGATGTCCGAATGCGCCCGCACAGGGTCGGCTTGCCCGTAACAGCCTGGCCAGTCCGGGCAACCGAGGCCGGAATCGGTTAACCGTGTGAAAGCACCGAACATGATCAGGTCAAAGGTGAGGAATAGCGTGACCCATATCAGCTTGCGGTATTTGTCGGCATCGCCCGATACCCAAACGGTTGCCAGCGGCAACAACGCCACCAGCACACCTAAAGCGGCGAGCTGGATCAGCATGATGCGCACACCGAATACTGCACGGATAATTTGTCACTCATGGCGGTCATGATATTTTTCTCAATCAATAAACATTTGCCTAAGAAATTTTTGATTGCCCCAAGCTGGTCAATTCAGAACCAAAAATTGCAAGCGGTCTTCTTGCTGAACACGCTGTTACGCTTTGCCCAACCTCACTATTCAGCCAACCTATCCAATACCGCCGCAAAAAAACCATCCGTACCGTGCAGATGCGGGCGCAACTCCAGATAATCTCCCATCTCCAGCGCAATTTTTTGTTGCTGCAATACTTCGTTGGCCGGGCGCAGCACGAAGTTTGGGTGCGCGGCGAGAAATGCTTGCACGACATGCTGATTTTCTTCCGGCAAGATGCTGCAAGTCGCATACACCAAACGCCCGCCTTTTTTCAGCAGGCGACTGGCGGAGGCGAGGATGGCCGCCTGTTTTCGCGTAAATTCTTCGATGCTGCCGGGCGATTGGCGGAATTTCAGGTCGGGGCTGCGGCGCAATGTGCCCAGGCCGCTGCACGGCGCGTCCACCAGCACGCGGTCGATCTTGCCTGCCAGACGTTTTACTTTGAGGTCGTTTTCATGCGCAATCAACATCGGCTGAATATTGCTTGCGCCGGAGCGCTTGAGGCGCGGCTTGAGATTGGCGAGGCGCTTTTCGGAGGTATCCATCGCGTATAAACGGCCCTGCGAATTCATCAGAGCGGATAGCATCAGCGTCTTGCCGCCCGCGCCGGCACAAAAATCCACCACCATATCGTTGCGCTTCGGGGCGAGCAGGAATCCGAGCAACTGGCTGCCTTCATCCTGCACCTCTATTTTGCCTTCGGCAAACAGCACGTCTTTATTTAGCGGGATTTTTTCCTTGAGGCGGATGCCGACGGGCGACCAGGGAGTGGCGATAGCTTCGATGCTTTTATCGTGCAGCTGTTGCAATACATCGTCGCGTTTGGCGAGCAGGGTGTTGACGCGAATGTCCAGCGGCGCGCCTTGCTGCATGGATTGCCCGA
The DNA here is from genome assembly GCA_903934275.1 of uncultured Nitrosomonadales bacterium. GTDB lineage: Bacteria > Pseudomonadota > Gammaproteobacteria > Burkholderiales > Gallionellaceae > Gallionella. The sequence continues at coordinate 5,511 of CAIZNF010000500.1, read as the reverse complement.
TGGCGAGAATGTCTGCATCGGAGTAGGAGCCGCGCATCTTTTCCACCAGCCATTCGGGCAGCTCGGCCTGCACCGGTAGCGGCAGATTCTCGACCTTTACGCCCTTAACCGTCGCGATCCATTCATTCTCGTCGCGCTTCAATACAGGTTCGATTTCGCGCAGGTTATAGCCGCCGAACCTGATCAGCCAGGCAAGCGCCATGCGGCGCGGGGTAGCATTATCAGCGCAGGTAATTTCCAGCAGCAAGCGGTGGCGCAATACACCGAACACGGCCTCGGCGACCAGTTCGCGTTCATTGGAGCCGATGCGCTCGTTTTTGAAAAAATAGCGCAATGTGGTATCGGCGGGATGCGCCAGCGGCAGGATGGCACGCAAAGCCTGGATGACGAGCTCCAGACGGTATTCGGTAATCAGCATGGGCGGTATTCGTTGTAAAAAAATTGCTTCTCGATTTCAGACGCGCAGTTTAACAGGGTTGGCAATGCCGCACATTGGTTGTGATACTACGGCTCGCAGTTTTATACATAGCGACATAAATCTGCTGTGCGGCTCCGTGGTGAGGTCGGGCGGCACTCGCGCTCCCCGCATACTGCTGCGTATGCCACTGTGTTGGTGCGCGTTAGAAACTGAAGAGCGAACAGTAGCTTTCCGTATTGCCCTATCTGTGGCATTCTTCGCATCTCAAATGTACATATAACAATTATTTCTGTCGATAATTGCTTTGTAACATAAGTCGACAGATGGGGGATGGCAGCAATGAAGTGTGTAGATGATTTTCGCCTGTGTTTTGGCAAGCATGAGTTGGTGCCAATTATGATTGGCGGTATGGGTGTAGATATTTCGACGGCCGAATTGGCGCTGGAAATCGCTCGTTTGGGCGGTGTCGGGCATATCTCGGATGCAATGTTGCCTACAGTTACTGACCGTCATTACAAGACGCGTTTCGTCAAGGACAAGCTTCGGCAATATAAACACATTGCGGGGAATCCCGACAAATCCGAAGTTCAATTCGATCTTGGGCATCTCGCCGAAGCGACGCGTCTGCATGTCAGCCGAACCATGCAGGCGAAGCGCGGCAATGGGATGATTTTCATCAACAGCATGGAAAAACTGACCATGAATGCGCCGCGTGAAACTTTGCGTGTCCGTCTGAGAGTCGCGCTGGACGAGGGTATAGATGGCATTACGCTGGCGGCCGGATTGCATCTCGGCTCGTTCGCATTAATGGAAGATCATCCACGTTTTCGCGATGCAAAGCTGGGCATCATCGTCTCTTCGCTGCGCGCCTTGCAGCTATTCCTGCGCAAAAATGCCAAATTAAACCGTTTACCCGATTTCATTGTAGTGGAGGGGCCGCTGGCGGGTGGGCATCTGGGCTTTGGAATGGACTGGGCGCAATATGATTTGCGCACCATCGTCGCAGAAATTCAGCAGCACCTTCAGGCCGAAAAACTGGAAATTCCGCTGATACCTGCAGGTGGGATTTTTACCGGCAGCGATGCGGTGAGTTATCTGGAAACCGGCTGCGCTGCGGTACAGGTGGCGACACGTTTTACTGTTGCCGATGAGTGCGGCATCCCCAAAAAAGTGCAGCAGGAATACTTCAAGGCCAGCGAAAACGACATTGAAGTAAATATGCTGTCGCCGACCGGTTATCCAATGCGCATGCTGAAAAATTGCCCTGCGATCAGTTCCGGCATACGCCCCAACTGCGAGGCATTCGGCTATATCCTCGATACCAACGGCAATTGTTCTTACATTGACGCGTATAACCGCGAGTTGGCGGCGCACCCGGATGCCAGAAAAATTTCCGTCAAAGACAAGATATGTTTGTGTACCCACATGCGCAACTACGATTGCTGGACTTGCGGACATTACACCTATCGCCTCAAAGATACGACCCATCGCAATGCCGATGGCACCTATCAGATATTAACCGCCGAACACATCTTTCACGATTACCAATTCAGCACCGGCAACAAGGTTGCGCTCCCCACGCAATATTAGGAAGGAAGTTTCAATTTCGTTGCGTAGCTGATGGTTTTATTTGGACAACTTTTGCCATGCTTACGCATGAATATCAGTTTTAATGTAAGTTCAAATCGCTGCTGACAGCAAGGTTGCGCAATTTTTTTGCGTAGGTGTGACGCGCTCTCAGACGCGAGTCGCGAAAAATGATTTCCAGGGTTTCGCCGATAACCATGATGATGCCGAGAATAGGAATAACCAGCATCAATCCGGCTACACCGGCAATCGCCTCACCGATGAAGAACATTAATAAAGTAAGCAGTGGATGGATGCTCATATTTTTGCCAATCACATAAGGCACTAACACGAAATCATCCAATATTCTGAGCGTGCAGAATAATCCAATCGTGGTATAGATAAGCGACATATCGCTTGGAAAATCGGTGGCCGCCACCATCACTGCAAGCAGGCAGCCAATAATCGGCCCTATGTAAGGGATCCAACCCAATACTGCGGCGATCAATCCCAACACCAATGGCGATGGCACACCGAGCAGCCAAAGCCCACCAACCAGAAATACGGCATCGATTGCCGCCAGCTTCAGCATCCCGACAAAATACATACGTGCAGTGCGATCCAACGCGTGCATCAGATACAGCGATTTTTCAAAGTATGCATTGGGTACAATATTGCCGATGAACGTGCGCAGCTGCGCCCCATCCTTGAGCAGGAAGTAGGCGATGATCGGCGCAAATGATATCGAGGGCAGCCATGCGATAGCCGTCATAATGGCATCGCTCAAATGCTTGTCGGAAAGATTTTCGACAAAGCCCAGCATATTTTCCCGCACTGCTACGTTGAAGTTGCTGTTGCGAAGAAATGAAAATTTCTGTTGCACTCCATAGAGCAGCGTCTCTGCCGCACGTGAGCCACCTTCAAAATAGCGCATCATGGTGTTCTGCCATTCTCCGGCATTGGCGATAACCATGGGATAGATCAATAACAGCGCACCGACCACCATAAGCAAAAATATGCCGCTGAGCAGCACGGCAGAGAATTCGCGACTCAGGCCAGACTTCACCAGTTTTTTGTTAAACGGTGAGAGCAGGTAATAGAGCAACAGCGCCAACAGGAAAGGCACGACTAACCACAATATTTTTTGGAACAAAAAAATCAGCAGGCAGGTGCTGCCGACAATGCCGCACCAAGTGACAGGGCCGATGCGTGATGTGCGTGGCTGCATGTCGATTACAGCACGTAGCTGTTGATGCTTTGGCGCAGTCGTTCGCCCATCATGCGAGCCAGTTCGAGAGAAAGCTTGGAGGCAATCTGCGAATGAGTTTGGAGCAGGTTGAGAAAATCTTCGCGGAATAATACGTCCAGAGTGCAATCTTCGGCGGCGCGAACTTGAGCCATACGCGGTGAGTTATCCAGTAAAGCCATCTCACCGAAACACTGGCTTGCGCCCAGCTCCGCGATTGTGCCGTCCAGCGGCCTACCTTGGCGGCAAATGACCACTTTACCTTGCAGGATAAAATAAATTGCTTGCGCTTCTTCACCTTCGTCGAAAATAATTTCATCCTTCAGGTAAGTGCGGCGGTGCAGCAAACCGCGAATGGCACGTAACTCACCGGTGGCGATCTGGCTGAATAGCGAAATACCGCGTAGCGTTGCCAGTTGCGGAGATTCGAGCTGGCCAGTAAAGGCTTTGAATTTGTTGGTCAAAGAAAGCAGCATCTTGAGATATCCTCGTGTGTCTTCCGATTAGCGCAGATAGTTCGTTAGACCGTCATTCCGGCGAAAGCCAGAATCCAGACAAAAAACACTCCGCGAATCTGTCAAAACCATGATGCCGCCCCATTGGTGTGGGAATTTGTTAATTATCTGGATACCGTCCTGCACCGGTACGACACGGGGTTTTTCTAATGGGTTGCCTAGATTAAATCACGCAGTCCACAAAAAAACGTTTTTCCCCATCCACCTCTTCTGCCACCAGGCCGTGAATGTCGGTTTCGAACCCCGGTAATTTCTGGTTAACATCGCGCGCAAATTTCAAGTAATCCACGATGGTTCTGTTGAACATTTCGCCCGGAATCAGCAGCGGAATGCCCGGCGGGTAAGGTGTCAGCAATACTGCGGTGATGCGCCCTTCGAGCTGATCGATTTCCACGCGCTCGATTTCGTCATGCGCCATTTTGGCAAATGCATCAGACGGCTTCATCGCCGGTTGCATGTCGGACAAATACATCTCGGTGGTCATGCGCGCCACATTGTGCGTATTGTAGGCATCGTGAATCTGCTGGCACAAATCGCGTAGGCCGACGCGCTCATATTTCGGATGCGCCACCGCAAACTCGGGCAGGATGCGCCAGATCGGCTGATTCCGGTCATAGTCGTCCTTGAACTGCTGGAGCGCGGTGAGCAACGTATTCCAACGCCCTTTGGTGATACCGATGGTGAACATGATGAAGAACGAATACAGGCCACACTTTTCGACGATCACGCCATGCTCGGACAGATATTTGGTCACCATGGCAGCGGGGATGCCGCTGTCGGAAAAATCGCCGTCCACATCGAGCCCCGGTGTTATGACAGTCGCCTTGATCGGGTCGAGCATGTTGAAGCCTTCGGCAAGGTCGCCGAAGCCGTGCCACTTATCGGATGCCTTCAACACCCAGTCCTCGCGCGATCCCACGCCTTCATCGGCAAGTTTATCCGGCCCCCATACCTTGAACCACCAGTCCTTGCCAAACTCCTCGTCCACTTTGCGCATCGCGCGGCGGAAATCAAGTGCCTCTGCGATAGATTCCTCTACCAGTGCCGGGCCGCCTGGCGGCTCCATCATCGCCGCCGCCACGTCGCACGACGCGATGATCGCGTACTGCGGGCTGGTGGAAGTGTGCATCAGATAGGCTTCGTTAAAAATATGGCGATTCAGTTTGTGGCTCTCCGGCTCATGCACCAGAATCTGCGAGGCCTGCGACAATCCAGCCAACAATTTGTGGGTGGACTGCGTGGAAAATATCATCGACTGCTTGGCGCGCGGGCGGTCTCTGCCGATGGCATGCATGTCCTTGTAAAAATCATGAAAACCCGCGTGCGGCAGCCAGGCTTCGTCGAAGTGCAGCGTATCGATGCGTCCGTCCAGCATCTCTTTCAGCATCTCCACGTTGTACACGATGCCGTCGTAAGTGCTCTGCGTGATGGTCAGGATGCGCGGCTTTTTGGTCTTGTCCTTGATGAACGGGTTCGCGTCGATCTTGCGCTGGATGCTCTGCGGCTCGAATTCGGACTTTGGAATCGGCCCGATGATGCCGTAGTGGTTGCGCGTCGGTGTCAGGAACACCGGCACTGCGCCGGTCATCATAATCGCGTGCAGAATGGATTTATGGCAGTTGCGATCCACCACCACGATGTCGTCCGGCGCAACCGTCGAGTGCCACACGATCTTGTTGGAAGTGGACGTGCCGTTGGTGACGAAAAACAAATGGTCGGCATTGAAAATGCGCGCCGCGTTGCGCTCCGAAGCGGCCACTGGTCCG
>CAIZNF010000499.1 GCA_903934275.1 uncultured Nitrosomonadales bacterium | reverse complement strand
TTAAACTGCTTGGCTAATTTAAGGCTCTGCCCCTGATAATTCGAGCTGAAGTCTTGTTGCCCGTACAGAAGTTCTGGCCTAGCTGCCATACGCTCATAGCGAAGCCATCCGACGGTTTGCCCATGCTCAAGCAGGAAGGGTACTTCGTGTGAGCGTACTTCCAGAACTCCTCTGCTGCTTCCCGCCTTACTTAACTTGGCGTTCCAACCGAATCCGGGATCAAAAAAACCGGCGTAATGAACCCGGAATTCACCCGCGCGGGTGTCGTACGGCAACATTTCAGCCGCATAGTCAGGGGGCACTGCGATCGCTTCCTTCGTCATGAGGATATAGAATTCATCGGGATCCAATATCAGGGAAGATGTTTTATGAAAACGTATCGGTTCCCAGAAATCCAACGGATCATAATCCCGCCTTTCCAGATCGATACGTTTGACATGTTTCTTCGCGCGGTATCCGATTATTTCGCCTTCCTTGCCCGAACCTTTCAAATCTACGGTAAAAGGCAGCATTCCGGTTTTGATCGATCTTGCATTGGTTTCGTGGTTGCCGGAATCAACAATCTGACCCTCATCGAGAAGCTTTTTCCATTCTGAGGCCGGGAAGGATCTCGCTTCCACTCCCCGTGTGCGGCGAAATCTCAGCTGGTTCAAGCGGGTGCCTGTTTTTACCACCACACTGAAACTCCTGGGTGCAACCTCAATAAATAGCTCGCCTTTATAGCCCTCACCCACCTGATCAAAACTGGTGGCTCCATCGGCAATCAAGCGCGTCAAAATATCCAGCCTGCCCGTTGAACTCTTCGGGTTAGCAAAGGCAGCGACTTCACTTTTCAAGCTAATGGATTCTAAAAGAGGAATAACATATACGCGTCCCTTTTCGAGAACAGCACCTTTGCGAAGATCGATTCCGAAGTCAGCAAACCGGTCATCAAGCTGTTCCATTTTATCGAGTACCTTTATTCCTTTGCCGGGAAGAAAGCTCGTGTCCACGGGGTAAGCATAATCGCCGAGACGCAGGTCTATGCTGGCTGGTTGAACCTGGTCATGGTCAAGATTTATCACCATCTTGATCTCGTTGCGATTCAGCATCTCCTTAATTTTCTGGCTCGGAAGAATGCCGGTATAGTCCCCCTCGCGCGCCGGGGCCATCAATCTAGGATTGGCATCTGTGTCGGCCTTCGTTATTGCTTCATTCATCGGATTTGCTCTTCTGTGCTCTGTTTTGATGTTGTTGTACCGGCAATGTCATGATTTCAAAGAGGGTGGCTATTGATGGCGTCTTGAGCAACGATTATACGCGCGATATCTGTTGTTCCAAGCAAAGCGATTTCTATTTTCTTGACGTATAAACCCATTTCGCTATAATGCGCGCCCCTGTGAGACTGATGTTCAGTTTCACACACCTTGCTCCACCGTCTTTCAGTGATAGTTCTGTTTTCTCTTCAAGAGATGGCGGATTAGCTAGAATTAATTTATGGCGGGGGGCTTAACCACAAGGAGATTTGATGCGACATTACGAAATCGTGTTTATCGTACACCCCGATCAAAGCGAGCAAGTACCCGCGATGATTGAGCGCTACCGTACGCTGGTCACTTCCAAGGGCGGCCAAGTTCACCGTCTGGAAGACTGGGGACGCCGCCAACTGGCTTACCCGATCCAAAAAATTCACAAGGCACACTACGTGCTGATGAATATCGAATGCAACCAGGAAACGTTGGATGAGATGGAACATGCGTTCCGCTTCAATGATGCCGTGTTGCGCCATTTGACTGTCAAAACCAAGGCTGCCATCACCGAACCATCCGCGATGATGAAGGAAGAGAAATCCCGTTCCGTGTTGACTGAAAGTGTCCCTGTTGCAGCGGTTCGGGCCGAAGAACCGGTGGCAGCAGCTATTTGATCATTGGCAATTGGCGCGTAATCAGGCCGTCAAAATGCGCGAGTTTTTTGCTCGGCAACGTATCCGCAGACGGCAATTGGTTTTGCAAATCGAAGACATAATTTTGGAATAAGGAAATATCATGGCTCGTCCATCAGACAAAAAGAAAGATGACAAGAACAAGCGTTCTTCCCGCAATAACCTGTTCAAGCGTCGTAAATTCTGCCGCTTTACAGTCGAGAAGATCGCAGAAGTAGATTACAAGGACGTGAATATCCTCAAAGAATTCATCTCCGAGAACGGCAAGCTGATCCCGGCGCGCATCACCGGTACCCGGACGCGATTCCAGCGTCAATTGAGCACTGCCGTGAAGCGCGCGCGCTTCCTGGCTTTGATGCCTTACACTGATTTGCATTAAGGAGCGAAGTCATGCAAATAATTCTGATGGAAAAAGTAACCAATGTTGGACAATTGGGTGATGTGGTCAAGGTTAAAAATGGCTATGCCCGAAATTTTTTGATTCCGCAAGGCAAGGCCAAGCGTGCAACCGCAGCCAATATGGCTGAGTTCGAAGTACGCCGCGCCGAGATCGAAGCCGTTGACAAAGCCAAGCTGGCCGATGCGCAGGCGCGCGGAGAAAAGCTGGCTGGTTTGACGGTGCAGATCGTGCAAAAGGCGGGTGTGGACGGCAAGCTGTTTGGTTCCGTCACCAATGCCGACATCGTGGACGCGCTGGCAACACAAGGTTTTGAAGTTGAAAAGTCGCAAGTGCGTACGCCAGAAGGCCATCTCAAGCAAATCGGCGACCATCATGTCAACATTGCGCTGCATACTGATGTGGTAGTCGGCATCACTGTTTCGGTGCTTGGCGAACACTAATCCGTTGTTCTATCAAGGTAATACAAAAAGGACTGGAAACAGTCCTTTTTTGTTCCCATAATTTCCCGTCGGGCGGAGTAAAATACCGTCCGCTCAAACGCCCCCGATTGATTTATTCCCATGCAAAATTTTTCCATGCCGGACGCGCAACTCGAACAGATTAAATTGCCTCCCCATTCGGTGGAGGCCGAGCAATCGGTATTGGGCGGTTTGTTGCTGGAAGCGAGTGCTCTGGACAAGATTGCCGATCTGATGACCGACGACGATTTTTATCGCTTCGAGCATCGTTTGATCTATCGTCAGGTCGTGCGCCTGAGCGAACTGGCGAAACCGGTAGACGTGATTACAGTGGCTGAGGCGTTAGAGATTGCCGGTGAATTGGATAAGGTGGGTGGTTTGCCCTATCTGGGCAGCCTGGCGCAAAACGTGCCATCCGCCGCCAATATCCGCCGCTATGGCGAAATCGTGCGCGAACGCTCCATTATGCGCAAACTGGTGGAAGTCGGCACCGATATTGCCAGCAGCTCCTATAACCCGGCCGGACGCGATGCCGCTCAATTGCTGGATGAAGCGGAAAGCAAAGTGCTTAAAATCGCCGAGGCAGGCTCGCGTGGCAAGCAAGGGTTCATGACCATGCCACCGTTATTGACCCAAGTGGTAGAGCGCATTGAGACGCTGTATGGGCGTGACAACCAAAGCGATGTGACCGGCACGGCAACCGGTTTCACCGATCTGGATAGCATGACATCAGGCTTGCAGGCCGGTGAGTTAATCATCGTGGCGGGTCGGCCGAGTATGGGCAAGACTGCGTTCTCTATCAATATTGCCGAAAATGTGGCATTGGACAGCAAGCTGCCGGTGGCTATTTTCAGTATGGAAATGGGTGCCTCGCAACTGGCGCTGCGTATGCTCGGTTCGGTGGGTAAACTCAACCAGCATGACTTGCGCACCGGACGATTGCAGGATGACGACTGGGGACGGTTGACCCACGCCCTCGGCAAGCTCAATGACGCACCTATCTATATCGACGAAAGTGCCGCACTTTCTGCCTTGGAGGTGCGTGCGCGGTCGCGCCGCCTGCATCGTAAGTACGGCGGGTTGGGGCTCATCGTAGTGGATTACATACAACTGATGAGTTCTAATGCTGGCAAAGCCAGCGAGAATCGCGCCACAGAAATCTCGGAAATATCCCGCTCCCTGAAGTCGTTAGCGAAGGAGTTAAATGTGCCGGTGGTCGCGCTGTCACAGTTGAATCGCAGCCTGGAGCAACGCCCCAACAAACGCCCGGTGATGTCGGATTTGCGCGAATCCGGGGCGATTGAACAGGATGCCGACCTGATCCTGTTCATCTACCGTGATGAAGTTTATAACAGCGACTCCCCCGACAAGGGTAAAGCCGAAATTATCATCGGCAAACAGCGTAACGGCCCGATCGGCAAAGTCGAATTGGCGTTCCGGGGCGAATACACGCGCTTCGATAATCTGGCTTCCAGCGGCTACTGATCCAGGCTGCCTGATATCCCGGTAACTATGTCGTCATGGACGAAAAAATCAACAAGCTTATAGAGCAGCACAACATCGTCAAGTTTCAGAACGTGGCGTTGACCCACGCACTCGCGAGCTTGCTGTCAATCGTGCCTGAAGAGATGCGCGATGCTATAGAGGATGAGTACGATATTCGCTGCGCGACGTTTCAAACGGTTGTGAACGATGGCAAAACTGAGCTAGGCGAGCTAACCACCCAGCGCGAACAATTTGCGGCGGTGCGCAAGCGTCTTTTTCACTTGTAATGTTTTTAATACATGCACGTTGATGTACGGCTGAATTTGGTCAGAGCTGGCTTGTCGCGCCAGCCAGAAAGGAAAATTCCAGTTACCGTTTTATTCTTACCCCTGAAAAATAGGCTTTCAGATAAGGGAGCCTCTATAAATTCAAAATCCTAAGCGAGACAAGGCGCGAATAAAAAATTGCGACGACGCATATGTCTG
>CAIZNF010000498.1 GCA_903934275.1 uncultured Nitrosomonadales bacterium | reverse complement strand
TGCGATTCGGGCTCATCTGGCGTATCGCGCACTTGTGTTTTGCGTTGAGTGTCATGCTGCTGATACTGACCGGTATGGCGGTGTTCTACGCTGAAACGACCTGGGCTCCAATCATTATGCAGGCATTCGGCGGCCCCAAAGTGGCGAGTATTGTCCATCGCACGAGTGCTGCAATCATGCTATCCATATTCTTCCTGCACCTTGTCGGTGTGGCTATCAATATTTCGCGCAACTGGAAAACTTTCAAATGGTTCGGGCCCGATTCGCTGATACCAAACTGGCAGGATTTCAGGGATATTTACGGGATGTTCCGCTGGTTTGTCGGCAAGGGTGCTCGCCCGGTTTTCGACCGCTGGACGTACTGGGAAAAATTCGATTACTGGGCCGTGTTCTGGGGGATGGGAATCATCGGTAGTACCGGCATGATGCTTGCGTTCCCGAATGTGACCGCATCATTTTTTCCCGGATGGGTGTTTAACGTCGCCATGATAGTTCACGGTGAAGAAGCATTTCTGGCCGCCGTGTTCCTGTTTACGGTACACTTCTTCAATAATCATTTCAGGCCGGACAAGCTACCCCCGCCGGATGTGGTGATGTTCACCGGCTCGGTTCCGTTGGAAGAATTCAAGCGTGAACACACGACGCAATACAAACGCATGATTGAAACAGGGCAGCTTGAAAAGCACCTGGTGGATACTCCACCACACGCGCTGACGCTGGGTTCCAAGATATTAGGGCTTGCCCTGATAACGATAGGACTAACGCTGTTAGTGCTGGTAATCGTTGGCTTCGTGGGCGACTCGACATGATAGTTAACGCAAAGGCAAGGAAGTAAAATTAACCACAACGAAAGGAAATAAAATGAAAAATCACTTTATAGCCAGCGTCTTGTTGGCCATTCCAACAGCCATTTTCATGACTGCTGTATCCGCCGCCGGGATTGATGCCGTTGCCGCAAAAAAACTGGCGAAACGCAGCGACTGCCTTAATTGCCATTCCGTGGATAAGGCCAAAATAGGGCCTGCCTACAAAAAAGTTGCCCTTAAATACAAAGGCAAGGCTGACGGTGAGGAAAAGCTGACCAAGTTCATCACCACCGGCCCCAAAGTCAAGCTTGAAGACGGCACCGAAATGACTCACGTAATCATCGGCACCACAGACAAGGGCGAAATCAAAAATTTGGTCAATTGGGTTCTTTCGCAATAATCCTTATTGGGGCATTTTAGCCTTGCTTGAATACTCGTGAGTGGGCCGCGTTTGGGCAAGTCATCGTAGCGTACCCAACATTAACATTGGAGAATTTCTTTGTTGGGCACGCTACGCACTTCGACAGATTGAGTACAGGTTTTCCCCAGCTACACCATCTGAATAACGAGTTTTTTTCCACAAGCATCCGCGTACTTGCGCAGTGTCGCAAGCGTGGGCGAATGCTTTCTGCTGCCCAAACTGGATTCGATTCTAGCGAGCACCGGCTGGGAAACGCCCATCTTTTCGGCGACATCGGCCTGAGTGAGACCAGCTTCTTTGCGTGCTTTCAGCAACGCACCCAGCGCGGCAAACTCATCCTCCAGCGCATCATAAGCAACGCGGAATGCGGGATCAGCTTTGCGCTTCTTCGCCGCATGTTCCTTTGGGTCAAAGGCCACGGGTTGATAACTGACAGCTTGAATAATTTTAGCCACGTTGCACCTCCTTCAATCGTTTGCGAGCAATCTTTAATTCTTTGTTCGGCGTTTGCTGCGTTTTCTTGACGAAGCCATGCAGAATCAAAATCTTTCTACTTACCAGCGAACAAAAAAACGCACGACCAATTCCTTCAACCCCTTTGGCGCGAATCTCAAACAGCCCGTCGCCAAATGGCTTGGTGTAGGGCAAGCCGAGATTCGGTCCGGACTCCATCATCTGCTCGGTGATGCGCGTAAAGCTGGCGTTGATGTCAGACGGCCAATCGTCTATGTCAGTCTGCACCGAAGCATTGTAGAAATAAAGGGAATAAGCTATGCGCGAAATATAGCATAAATGCTATTTGTTGGTAAGCGCGAAAAAAGGGAGCGTCAGATGTGTTGGCGAGAGTTTACCGAAAACCTTACTCGCGCTACAATCAAAAAACGGAATCTGGAGGCATGTTACGTCAACACAATTTAAAATCCTTGGCATTTGTGAACCAGTGAGTGTGGTCAGCTACAAAAATACGGTGAGATTAACGTGGCAGATCATAGATGAGAAGAAGTTGAGAAAGTAAATATGAGTGAAGCTTCACAATCCATTTCGATCCTGGTGATCGAAGACGATCCAGGTGATTTCGGCTTGATCAGGGCGTATGCACGCCAGGCCAGATTTGGCAGCATTGGCGGCAAGGAGCCTGTGGTATGGGCGAAAACGTTGGCCGAGGGTATAGCCATATCCAAGAGCAACAAGCCCGATGTCGTGCTGCTCGACCTGTCGCTCCCCGATTCGGCTGGGCTTGCCACTGTGCAGTCGATACGCGCCGCTTTGCCCGGTGTACCCATCGTTGTGCTGACCGGGCACGACGACCATGATTTTGCCGCCGCCGCATTACAAGTTGGCGCACAGGATTATCTGGTCAAGGGTCAGTTCGATCACGATGTATTGAATCGCGTGGTGCGTTATGCGCTGGTGCGTAACGCGCTGGAGCTGCAACTCAATGAAAATGCGCAGCGCCTGGAGTTGGCATTGGCCGGCGGAGGGCTTGGCACATGGAATTGGCATCTACCTAGTGGAGGCATTGAGTTCGACGAACGCTGGTGCGAAATACTGGGCTACACACTTGGCGAAATTGAGCCGGTTATTTCCAGCTGGGGAAAACTGGCGCACCCCGAAGATTGGGCGATAATCAACGCGGCACTGGAGGCTCACATGAGGGGCGAAGCGCCGATGTACGAATCCGAACACAGGATGCGTCACAAAGACGGGCACTGGGTGTGGGTGATGGATCGAGGCAAGGTAGTAGAGTGGGGTGGCGATGGCAAGCCACTGCGCGTAGCGGGTACTTATCTGGACATCACCAGACAAAAACAGGCTGAAAAAATACTGTTTGATTCCCGCAACTATCTGCAAGAGCAGGTTGGGCAAATGACATCTCAATTAAAAGAACTCAAGGATGAATTTGAAGATGTCAATACGACGCTAAAGATACTGCTCAGACACAGGGGTAGCGACAAGTTAGCCGCACAAAATGAGCTCGTGCGAGAGATTAACCAGGAGGTCGCACCATTTTTGCTGAAGCTTAAAAAAAGCATCCGGGATCACAAACAAACCCGCTTGCTGGATGTTCTTGAGAGCAACCTGCAACATTTAGCATCTTCGTATGGCAACACGGAGTCCTCCCCGTTTCTTTTCAGCCAGCTAACACCGGTCGAAATACAAGTAGCGTCCATGATCAAACAGGGGCTATCTACCAAAGATATCGCCACATCCTTGTCTATCTCACCGGAAACTATCAATGTCCACCGGAAGCACATCCGCAAAAAACTCGGTTTGGGCAACAAAGCCGACAATCTTCGCAGCCATTTAATGTCGTTGTTTGTTTGATCTCATAAAGGGCAAGCAGTTTTCCCGTAGGTTGGGCAAAGCGCAGCGTGCCCAACGAATAAAGCTGCCATTTTAATGTTGGGCACGCTACGCTTTGCCCAACCTACGCAACTATTTCTGGCGGGTAGAACCCGC
>CAIZNF010000497.1 GCA_903934275.1 uncultured Nitrosomonadales bacterium | reverse complement strand
TGTAGTCACGACTTTCTTCAAGCCCCGGTAATCCAAGTGTTGCGCAGCACAGATAGGCCACCGCTTCAGCTTCGGCCTCCTTGATGTCTTTCCGCATCAAATCGCCGTCCGCCATCTGCGTCTCTTTCGAGTGCATCAGGCAGTGAGCCATTTCGTGGAAAAGCGTCTTCCACGGCATCAGCGCTACGGGAGACACGGAAAGGTGTTTCTTGTTGGGGATGGCATACCCTTGCGTGTTTCCATCCAACAACTCAAAACGTTGCTCCGTTATTTCCAGACCGGACAAGGCTTGCACCTTGTTCCATTCTGGAATCGTCACCTCGCTGGTGTAGTCCGCCCCCTCTGTTTGACCCAGAGAAAACCAGTTATTTTTCAGCACAAACATCGTGCGTCCAGAACTTCCGGCCTCACTGGCGTTGTCATTTGATCCGGCACCGTTTTCAACCTCATCAACAGACTTGGTTTTGACGGTCACGGGCATGACCAATGCGATTGCCTTCTCGCCCTTCTTCACGCATCGCCCCAATTTCTTCCACTTGTTGAAGGAAGCAATCGGAGTCAACGCCAGCCCCCTTACGGTTAATTGCATGGCTGCGAGGATGGCATTGCCGAGGCTGTAATCGTGAAATACCGAGTACGCCTCAGAAACCTTTCCAGGGCAGGAAAGTGCATCCGAAAACAACTTGCCCCAGTTGGCGCGATTTGATTTTTCTTGCATGGTGTTCTCCTATTCATGAAAAAAACGGAGACACCCTGCCCCTTGCGGGGAAGTGCCCCCGCGTGGGTTGAATTTGCCGGATTAACCGACGAATTGCTTATTACTTATTTCAAGATGCGTGGCAGCATTCAATCCGCTTCACGGTCTTGGGAATCATTACAACCTCTTCGACAACCTTGCAACTCCCAATCAGCTCAATGAAATTATCCCGAATTTGGTCACACGCCTGATCGAACCGGCAAACCAGTTCAACGTGATTACGAAGTTCTGACATCGACCATTCAGAAAAATCCTCATTCTGGTCGAAGCTCTTTCCGGGATACACCGATAAACGTTTTGGTGGCAACGTGTAATTGACGCGGCCATATTCGCCTTCAGCGCCGCATGCGCCACACCTGTTGCCAATGGTGTAATCCCTGGCAATCACCGCAGCCGTTATCACGCCTTCTGCCGTAGCGTCAGGTGTATAAACATAGCGGTAATTTCTTTGGCCGCAGGTGCGACAGTGCGACTTGTGTCCAGTCAACTCATACTTGCTGTTGTAAAGGACGAGGTAGCCATTGGATCGCCCATTGGTTCCAATCGTGTATCTCCCACTCATTTCTGAGGTGAAGTCTGCAATTGGCTGGTCGATTTCGTCCCAAAAATCCGTTTGCAGCATGTCGTATGCTGCCTTCAATTGCTCGGAAGTCAGACCCAGTTTGTGCAACTTTATGTTTTGCGCATAGCTTGTCGAGCGATTCCAACTGTTCATTGTGTTGTACCTGTAATGGCCAGCCACAAAATCAATCATCGCTTTTTTGCTACGCTTGTCTAACGTCTTTTCAAAAAACATGGCGCGCTCCTTTATATGAAAAACGGAGACACCATGCCCCTTGCGGGGAACGATATCCCCGCTGAGGTTGAATAAAACTCTAATTTTGATACGCCAAATGTGCTTTTCGATTTACCAAATAAACTTCCACATAGGCTTCCAGTATTGCCTGCGGTGTATCGAGGCGCTTGATGATGGCATCAACAGTATGTTTAGCCAGATCAGCAAGGTCTTGTTCTCGTTTGCAAACCGGACATTCCTTTACGTTGTACACATCGGGATGCATGAATTTCCAGGACGAGTTGCATTGATCGCAATACACCGTGTTTTTCCATCTTTTCAGAAACGGCACACTCATATCAAACCTCGTTCGGCAAAAGACAATGCTTCCTGCTCGCCGATCACAATGTGATCGAGAACCCGAACATCCACCAACCCGAGAGCTTGCTTCAGTGCATCAGTCAGCATGCGGTCGGAGTTGCTTGGCTCCGACATTCCCGAAGGATGGTTGTGGCTCAGCATTACCGCCGCCGCGTTGTGTATCAGGGCGCGTTTTACAACCTCACGCGGATACACGCTGGTTTGTGTCAGCGTCCCGTGAAACATCTCTTCCGAGGCGATAAGACGATGCTGGGCATCAAGAAACAGCACCATGAATACTTCCTGCTGCCGTCCACCCAACACCAGCCTCAGGTAATCCTTGACCACATTTGGTGAGTTAAAGGAAATCGGATTGATGCTGATGTCCTCTTCGAGCGCCCGCGCAAACAACTCCTTGGCTGCGGAGATGATGGGTGCGGGCACATATTGAGCTTCGTTTTCGCAAACCATTTCCTGGCGATTTGTACGCATTCCGAACAAAACGGAAAGTGGAACTTGTGACAGCTTTTTGGCCATCTCATTTCCAACCAGTACGGACAACAAGTCAGGTGTGCTGCAATTATGGATATTCATTTTGTGTCTCCTTGAAATAAAAAAAGGGGACACAAGCCCTGTCGGGGATGTATCCCCGATAGGGTGGTTATGACAATTGCTCGTCTTCTGTTTGTTTTGATTGGTCAGCCGCCAATATCAGCTCAAGGCATAGCCTTGAGGATGAATTCTCTTTTTATGGCGCACTCATCGAATGCGTCATAAAAAGCCCCGCAAGCGGGGTAAAACTGCCCTGGATAAGCATGGCCATGAGGCTGGCCCGCTTACCGTGCGGCGGTTTTTTTGGCGGATGCTTGTTGCACGTCGCCATTGACCACATCCAGCCAGTCAACAGATTTCATCCCTTGCGGAATGTCTGTGTCGGGTAGCTTGATGCTGGCTTTTACGCCTTCTTTCCACAGGCGTTTGACCAGTGACTTCGCCGAACTCAATCCGTGACCTTCCGGATGAATCTTGGAAGGCCGGTCTTTGTCGGCATAGATCACCACATCAACACCTTTTGGCGGCACGAAGTTTTCCAGCAAGTAGGCGTTGCCGGCAGCCCATACAGGCACGTTAAAAGCACCCATGACGGCCAGCGCTGTTTCGATGCCTTCTGTTACTGCCAATACCCTGCTGCTGCCCTGTGCCGCTATCCTCATCGCACCAAACAAATTATCGGCACAGTGCCGCATCATTTTCTTGGGAGACGGGACATTGGCTTTCTCGCCATCGCGTGTAATGTATGAACGATGTACGGTCGAAGGACGACCGTTTGCATCGCACACCATCGTGACAATGGCGGGAT
>CAIZNF010000496.1 GCA_903934275.1 uncultured Nitrosomonadales bacterium | reverse complement strand
TCCTTCCAGCAACAAAAATCAAGAGTTGTGGGGTACATGCCAAAAATTCAGGGAGTAAGTTTTTAAAAAACAGGGGTTTTCTGACAGGCACTATTTAAGTAAGCTGATGCTGGGTATCCAAAAGGGCACACATTGAGTGGAGGTTGCCGCACAACCCACATCTCCCGCTGGGTGATCGGTTAGCCCGATGCGGTTCGTATACCACCTCATTCTATGGCACCAACGCCAAATTGTCTGGGAGCGAAGTAAAAACGGCGATGAACTGCATGTTTGTGTGTGCCATACCGACCCGAGAATGGGAAATCGATTATGGCTACTCCCTCACACATAAATACCGCCAAGAGCGATGTATTCCGCCAGATTGCCTTGTTAAACGCGATACATCATTTCCCTATTGACGGTATTGGCCATTTTAGGCATGATGCGGCAAATTGTCGCAGTAATTGGTTATGTCGCAGTAATTGGTATCAATAGTAGTGGGTTGTTAGGGGGTAGCTTCAATTTAGATGTGTTGAAAATAGTATAAATAAAAGTTTGATTGTTTGGTTGAGTGCCAAAATTGGAATGTCCATAGACAAAATGTGCGCTCTTATGACGTTGTAGTAAGTGACGTATAAGTGTTGTGGATAAACAATTAGTTGTAGTACTTTTGTAAATGTGTCTGGGTAGAAGGTTGGTGTCGGTATTGCGCTGTCCTACTTATTAAGCAGTTGCACACAGGGGAGGTTAATAATGCAAAAAAAATTCAAGTTGTTTATGGCAGGCACTCTTTCGGCGAGTTGCCTGATGTTGGGGGCAGCCAATGCTGCGGATAAGCCAGAAGTTATTCCGGGATGGCAGAATGCGGTTCCGGATGGCAAAGATTCGCCACTTCATGATCCGATGATCCTGTATGCGTCCGGCGGTGTGGACGGTAAGATGGCAATCATCGGCATCCCGAGCTTCAAGACATATCGCCACGTTGACTGCGGTGTTGATACGCACGAAATTTCATTCGGCGGAAGTAATAAAGGCAACAAGAATGGAACGCCGGATGGTAAGTATGTCTATCTGAACGACAAGGGTGCTAACACCGTTTGCGAGTTTGATATTCAAACAGGCTATTTGGCAAGAATCATCGCTCTGCCTTTCCCGTTCGGAGTCCACCACATTGCAATGAGCACCGATGGCAAGAATCTGTTTGCGACAGGTGAATATAGCGGCAAGATGGCCAAGATTGACATCAAGTCAGGAAAAACTGAAGTGATTGACTGGGGTCCTTCTCCGAGTGCTCCCGACTACATTGATGCGACCAGAAATGGCAAGTATGTTTTTGCGGGTAACTATTACCATTCTACCGTAGGTGTATTTTCCACCAGCCCTTTCAAGCTGATCAAAGAGATACCGGTGGGCAAGAATCCGCATGGTACTGACGTCAATCCGGAAAGCACCATGGTGGCAGTGAGCGATAAGCTCTCGGCAACCATGACTATTATTGACGTAGATAAGTTAGCGGTAAAGAAGGTAATTCCGACCTGCGCGGGACCTCTGCATTCGGTAATGGACGTGTATAACAAAGATGGCGGTTCCTACCGGGCAGGCATAGATAGCCCCGATGGATTGACTTCCAAGTATGTCTACGAGAGTTGTTTCGTGGCGGATGCCAACGTGAAGGTATCTTACGCAAAACTTGAAGTGGTTGACGAAATCCCAACACACTATAGAACGGGCCACATTTCCATCTCGCCGGATAACTCCTACGTGATGGCTTTGAACAAGTTCTCAACGGGACTGTTTAGTCCAACTGGAATCATATTCCCGGTTAACTTCGAAATGTGGGATGCGCGGGAGAAGAGCCCAACCTACGGCAAGACTTTGAAAATTATGCCAGTGGACGGTGAGCCACATAACGCCAAAGGTTTGATGGCTTATTTGATCAAGGATTGGACCAAGGGTCAGGCAGAGCAGGGTGGGTTGGTTGATAAAAGAGTGGATCTGCTCGATCCTCCTCACAGGGCGTTCTCAAAGAGGTACTTTATTCCCAAGGAAACCACACCACCGGGTGTCAAGGTTGTTGGCGGTGTGAAGGAAATTCACATGAAGGCCTTCAGCTACGGCTATATTCCCCGTCAGGTGAGAGTGAACAAGGGCGACAAAGTGCGTTTGTTTGCTACCAATATCGACAAGGCGGCAGGCATCACCAAGAATCCTGATGTCACGATGGGTTTGACCATCTATGGACCATATGGACAAAGATCCAACATGGATCTGCCGCGCGGCGTGACTGCAGTGCATGAATTTACTGCGGATATTGCCGGCGAATATGAAATCTTCTGTACGCACTTCTGTGGACCGTTGCATCTGGAAATGAGAGCAGCGTTCTTTGTTGACGATCCCAAGAAGGGGCCTTCCAATCTTGCTACGGGTGACTATGCTGAAGCTCAAAAATTGCCTGGCTTGCTGGAAGAGGGTCAACTTACAGTTGCGGAACGTGTGAAGGGTCTGTAATTTACTCTTTGTGCATAGATAATTTAGGGAGATCAAAAATGAAGAATGCCAAGCTGGGAATAGGCCTGATCGCAATAACAAGTTTAGGTTTGATGTGGGGAAGTTCGTCGGTACTTGCTGCGGAGAAAGAAAAGCGATGCAAAGCCGGGGGTGAGAAGGTGGAGTGCCCCACCGTAACTGAAGCGGAAGCAAAGAAAGCATCCGCCGCTTTTCTCAAAGAAGGCAACGATATGGAGATAGGCAAAGGTGGTAGCACCTATGGTATTGCACCGTTTGACTATCTGACTGGCGTGGGCAAGCGTGCCAATTCCGACACCAAGACTTACAAAACGGATAGTGGTTACGCGCTTAGTGAAAAAGCCACCCATGCTGCAAACAAGACGGAGCTGTGGGATCGTGTAAAAGCACCCTCGTCGGATGGCGTGACTGATAAAAGCGTGTACGATCAATGGACGAATAACTGGTCTCCAAAATTCGGTGAAACGCTGGTTGCAGGTGCCGATCCGAACCATGGTAAAACTTACTATTATGCCTACTGTATTGGTTGCCACGGTTGGTTGATGCACGGTGATGGCCCCAACGCTTCCGAGTTAAACCCACGACCAAGGACGTTGACCCGAGGCGAGTATATGCAAAAGAAGACCAATCTTGAGCTGTTCACAGCAATCAAGGGCGGTGGTGAGGCGATATCACTTTCTTCGTCGATGCCAAACTGGGGAAATGTGTTGCAAGATCAGGACATCTGGAATGTTGTCGCCTTTATCCGGGCAATGCAGGATGTCCCTCCACCGAAGAGCGTGGCAGAATATCTTGCGCCTAAATCAACCTTCAAGCCGATCAAGGGCGATGTGGATGCTCTCAATGCAGCAAAGAACAAAGACTTTAAAGAAGCACAGGAGATGATTGAATCGGATATGACTGGTCGTGCACCTGGTTCTGAGCTGGTCGGCGGTGGCTATGTCAAGGGCGGCAATAGAATTGACGCGGCTGAAGTAGCACTAAAGGTTAAACATTAAAGGGGTGTGTTGTGGCGAAAATTCACCTGAATGTTGAGGTGTACAAGTAGACATGAGCTATTGAACCTGCAATAAGTGATGGATTGAGCGAGGTATATCCTACGGATGAAAATTCAGGGGTATACCTCTTTCATTTTGCGGGTGCAAAAATATTTTTTCCGAACATCCGCCCATCGAATTTGCCATATAATTCGCAGGCATATACAAAAAATTGAGAATAATAATCTTAAAAGCGGCAGTTGAAACTTGGAACGCGATTTATTGTGCGATTGCCC
>CAIZNF010000495.1 GCA_903934275.1 uncultured Nitrosomonadales bacterium | reverse complement strand
TTCGCATTCGGGTGAACTATAGCGGTCTGTTGAATCATAAGTATTTATTGAAATACAAAATCACGATACCGATTTTACGGCGCACATCAATTCCGCTTCGGCAGCCAGTTGCCCATCGACCTCGGCCTTGGCGCTGAACTTGAACACACCGCGCATACTGCGCGTCAGCGTTACTTTGATAATCAGCTGATCGCCGGGAACAACCGGGCGCTTGAAGCGCGCGCCATCGATACCGGCAAAGTAATACACCGAGTTATCGTCTGGCTTGCTGCCCATTGACTTGAACGACAGCAGTGCTGCGGCCTGCGCCATTGCCTCAATAATCAGCACGCCGGGCATCACCGGGTGATGCGGGTAATGACCCGGAAAAAACGGCTCGTTGATGGTGACGTTTTTCAACGCAACAATGTTCTTGCCCGGCTCAATCGACAACACGCGATCCACCAGCAGGAACGGATAGCGGTGCGGCAGATGTTCGAGGATGGCGTGAATATCCATTTGCGTATCCATCAGTTTTGCCTTTTTAACGATTGCCGTTTTAATGATTCAGAATTTAATGTTTTAATTTCTTGCTCCAATGCTTTGATGCGTTTTGCCAGATCATCCAAATGCCGCAGATGCACAGCGTTCTTGCGCCAATCCCCGGTCTTGCTGAACGGAAAAATGGCCGCGTAGGAACCGGCCTCGCGAATGGATTTTCCGACCAGCGTATGGGCGGCGATCTCGACATGGTCGGTCAGTTGCAGATGCCCCAGTATCCGTGCGCCGCCGCCGATCAGGCAATAGCGCCCGATCACCGCGCTACCAGCGATACCTGCGCAACCGGCAATTGCGGTATGCGCGCCAATATGCACGTTGTGCGCAATCTGGATCTGATTGTCCAGCTTCACACCGTTTTCGATTACCGTGTCGTCCAGTGCGCCGCGATCAATGGTAGTGTTCGCACCGATTTCTACATCGTTGCCGATCACCACGCGCCCGATTTGTGGGATCTTGATCCAGCGTCCCTCATCTATCGCAATGCCAAAACCGTCCGAGCCGATCACCGCGCCGGAGTGCGCAATCAGGTTATCGCCTATCACACAGCCGTGATAGATCACCACGCGCGGATATAGTCTGGCACAGCTACCGATGGCCGTATTTGCGCCGATGCAGCAGCCCTCGCCGATCACGCTGTGCGCGCCTATCGTAGCACCCTCTCCTATCACCACCATTGCGGCGATGCTTGCTGTCGCGTCTATCTTCGCGCCCGCGCCGACGACCGCGCTGGGGTGCACACCCGGTTTGGCTTCCGGAAACGGGTTGAGCAAGGCCGAAACCTTGGCAAAATAAGCGTAGGGATTATCCGAAACAATTCGCGACAAATCGGTCGCATCCGCATCCGCCTCTCCAAGAATTACCGCGCCCGCGCAGGTACTGGCAAGCTGTGTGCGGTATTTGCTGTTGGTGAAAAAACTGATATGGTTTGGTTGTGCGTTTTCCAGTGTTGCGATTTGAGAAATGCGCACCTCGGCATCACCCAGCACACGCCCGCCAAATTGCGCCGCGATGTCAGCCAACCGATAGGGGATATTCATCCTGCGTGCAGCTTATTTGCTGCCCTTGCCGTTGTCAGTTTTCTCGCCGGCGAGATACTTGGTCACCTTATCGGTGATGTCTATTTTTGGATTGCGATACACGACCTCCTGCAGAATCAGATCATATTTCTCTGTTTCTGCAATCGCCTGGATTGCCTTGTTGGCTTGCTCCAGCACGATGGCTAATTCTTCGTTCTTGCGCAAATTTAAATCTTCGCGAAACTCACGCTGCATGCGCTGCAAATTCACGTTCAGCGCAATCAGCTCACGCTCCTTGTTGCGGTGATCGGCATCCGACAACGCGCCGCCATCTTTCTCCAGCAAAGCTTGCAATTCTTTTGCCTGCTTCATCAGTTTCTTGATTTCCTGATCACGCCCGGAAAATTCTTTTTCAATTTTTTTCTCGGCTTTCACTGCCGGTGCGGACTCGCGCAACACACGCTCGGTGTCCACAACGCCCACCTTAAAATCTGCCGCCTGCACCGGCCATGCACTCAACAACACAACCAACAGGCCTGCTTTAATTGTCGTCTTCATTACGTATTTCCTATTCCAGCCTTACGTCAAAAGTTACGCATTCGCTATGGATTGGTCAATGGAATCGCACATCATAACCAGTGACCTGGATGATGTTTTTTTCATCCCTGTCGAATGGCTAGTGTAGTGGTGCGTTCTTGATGGAGCTTATAACCGGCATGTAACCCGCATGGATACTGTGTTTGCAAAGTTCCATTAGCGTGCAACACTACACTAGCTGTTTCATCATAAGCAATGGCTTGCCGGCGTTCTTTGCTGGCTTAGCCAATACTTAGTAGTTCTATCAGAACATCGAACCCATACTGAACTGCACTCTCTGCAGCTTATCCACCGGCTGCTTGTTGAGCGGCACTGCATAGCTGAGTTTGATCGGTCCCATCGGAGATACCCAGATGGCTGCCACACCGGTAGAAAAACGCCATCCGGCGCTGCCCGGCAGATCACCGGAACCATAGATCGCCCCCGCATCGACAAATCCGCTCAAACGCACTGATTTTTCCTTGATACCCGGAACCGGCATCAGAAACTCCATATTACCGACCAAGCGCTTTCTGCCACCCATTATTTGGCTGTTGACATCACGCGGGCCAAGAGAACTGCTTTCGTACCCACGCACAGAACCTGAGCCGCCAGCATAAAAGTTCTTGAAAAACGGTAATGGCTTGCCACCATAACCGCCCCCAACGCCAGCCTCGCCATTCAACAACAAAGTGATATCGCTGCTCACCGGATAAAAACGCTGATGCTGATAATTCAACTTGTAATAGCGCATATCAAACACTGGCAGAGCAATTTCGGCATTCGCGCGCTGCACCGTGCCCTCTGTAGTATAAATTGCGCTGTCTCTGCTGTCCCTGCCCCAGCCAATTGTCCCTATTAAATTTTTGTTGGATATACCGAAGGTGTTGACGTACTGCAACAAGCGCGTCGAAGGATTTGCAAATAACCCCAATTTGGTGCTCTCGAACGCCACGCCGAAATTTATCGACTCATCTTCGCCTGTCGGCACACCGAAACGCACACCGCCGCCATAAGTGTGGGACGAATATTCGCTCACCGCTGTGCTGCTCGAATCAGTGTCACGCTTGTAAATGTCAAAACCGCGGCTTACGCCCTCGTCAGTGAAATACGGATCGGTGAAAGAGAGCGAATAAACCTGATTAACCTTACTGGTATTGATTTGCGTTTCAATATGGTTGCCACTACCAAATAAATTGGCCTGTTTAATACCGGCCGTCAGCGTTATCCCTTCGCCTTGGGAAAAACCCGCGCCCACAGAAAATGAACCCGTGGATTTTTCCTTTACAGATATGCTCACATCCATTTGATCCACAGTACCCTGCACGGGGGGTGTCTCCACATTAACTTCTGAGAAAAAATCCAACTTGTCCACGCGTTGCTTGGATTTTTTAATTTTTTCCGTATCAAACCACGCGCCTTCTATCTGGCGAAATTCGCGGCGAATGACCTCGTCACGCGTTTTGTCGTTGCCCGCGATATTGATGCGGCGCACATACACGCGTTGTCCGGGGTCAACCATAAAGCTGAAGGCTACTTGGTGTTTTTCCTTATTCAGCTCGGGAATCGCGTTCACGTTGGCAAAGGCGTAGCCTTCTTGACCCAAACGGTCACCAATTTTCTTGCTGGTCTCGGTCAATGCTTTGCGCGAAAAGGTGTCGCCCGCTTTCACCTGAATGAGCTTCTCAACCTCCTCTTTGGGTATTAACGTATTACCCGCAACGCCAACCTTGGAGATGGTGTACTTCGCACCCTCGGTAATATTGATGGTGATGTAAATATCTTTTTTGTCCGGTGTGATGGATACCTGCGTGGAGTCGATATTGAATTCCAGATAACCGCTATCCATATAAAACGAGCGCATGGCCTCCATGTCGGCAGATAATTTTTGCTTGGAATATTGATCATCCTTGCTAAACCAGCTCATCCAGTCCGGCGTGCTAAGTTTCATCATACCCAGCAACTCATCTTCTTTATAGTCATGATTGCCGACCAGGTTGATTTGCTTAATCTTGGAGACTTCGCCTTCAGCCACATTGAATACGATGCCGACGCGATTGCGCTCCAATTCCGCGACGGTGGTTGTCACGCTCACACCGTATTTGCCGCGCGCCACATACTGGCGTTTCAGCTCTTGAGTGGCCTTGTCCAGCGCGCCTTTGTCGAATATGCGCGCTTCGGCCAACCCCGCATATTTCATATTTTCTTTAAGTTGATCCTTGGGGAAATCTTTCGTACCATTGATTTCGATGCTGGCTATTGAAGGGCGTTCGCGCACCAGCACAATCAACACCCCCTGCTCGACTTCCAGGCTCACATCCTTGAAGAACCCTGTGGCATACAAGGCGCGGATCGCCGCAGCGGCCTTTTGATCGTCCATAGTGTCTCCAACCTTGATGGGCAGATAACTGAACACCGTGCCGGCTTCGGTGCGTTGAATGCCTTCAACGCGAATGTCCTTTACGACAAACGGATCGATAGCCCAAGCGGGGGATAAGCAGAGTAGATAAATCAGTCCAACCAGTTTTATTAGTTTCATATTTCAACCAGAGATTAAGCGATTAATATCGTTATACATAGCAAAGGCCATCAGCATGCCTAGCAGCGCGATGCCGATCTTCTGTCCGATTTCCCAAACCTGCTCGGAAACCGGGCTACCCTTAGCCAATTCGGCAGCATAATACAACAAATGTCCGCCATCCAATAAAGGAATTGGCAATAAATTCAACACTCCGAGGCTGACGCTGATTAATGCCAGAAAGCCAAGGTACGCCGCCACACCCATTTCGGCAGACTGTCCGGCATAGTCGGCGATGGTAATCGGACCGCTCAAATTCTTCATCGAAATCTCGCCCATCACCATCTTACCTAGCATTTTCAGGCTGATAATAGCGGTTTCCCAAGTCTTGCGCAAAGACCGGACAAGCGCCTCAAACGGGCCATAACTTACCTCTGCGAACATCGCTTGCCACGCTGCATTATCTACCTGTGGGGCCGCCCCAATTTTACCCACTGTATTGCCTGATTCGGCAACAGCCTGCGGAACCACCGATATGCTCGACACCATCTCGCCGCGCTGTATATCAAACCGCATAGTTTGCCCGGGATGGATACGCACCATTTCCACCACTTCGAGCCAACGCTGTACGGTTGTATCATTGACGCGCAGGATACGATCCCCCTCCTGCAATCCGGCACGTTGCGCCACACTGCTTTCGGCAACCTTGCCGATAACCGGCAGAATGACTGGCCTATAAAGACTCAGCCCAAGTTTATCGAGAAATTCGCCATCCAAATCTTTTGCTTCCAACCCGCTTATGTCAAGCAGATGAAAAAGCTGTCCGCCCTGCACGCTGCGCGCTTCGATCTTGACTTCGCCTTGTCGAAGAGCTAGCTCCAGCAACATCCAGCGCAACTCCTGCCAGCTCGGAACCACCTCACCGTTGATGCTGAGAATGGTTTCGCCTGCTTGAAGTTGCGCAATAGCCGCCGGCGAGGCTGGCCGCACATCCCCCAGCACCGGCTTTAACCCCGGCACACCGTACACAAACAACGCCCAGTACAACACAATGGCCAACAGAAAATTCGCCAGCGGTCCGGCCACGACAATCGCCATACGCTGTAACACCGGCTGGCTATTGAAAGCATATTTCAGGTCTGTCGGGGCAACTTCGTCTTCGCGCTCATCCAGCATCTTGACGTAGCCGCCCAACGGAATTGCGGAAATCACCCATTCGGTATCGCTGCCAGCGAAGCGTTTGCTGTAGATCACCTTACCAAAACCTACCGAAAAACGCAGCACCCTTACACCACAGCGACGCGCCACCCAATAGTGTCCGAGTTCATGGAATACCACCAACAACGCGATTGCGCCAATAAATGCAAATAAGGTAGTCATATTAGTTGTTGGTTTTCGTTGTCCGCTACATGGGTTTATTTAACTACCGGGAACATCTATAAATCCAAACTCCGTCACGATACTGCGTTGCTCATAAAAAATTACTCCTAACATATCAAACATATGCGTCGTCGCAATTTTTTACTCGCGCCTTGTCTCGCCTAGTATTTTGAATTTATAGAAGCCCCCTACCGACTTAACGACTGGATTTGTTGTTGTGCGGCACGGCGTGCTTCGTCATCCGCACTTAGCACATCCTCCAAACTGCCGACCGCATTCACCGGCAGCGTGTCGAGCACCGCCCCAATAATACAAGGTATCGACAGAAAAGAAATTTGCTTATCGAGAAAGGCCGCCACCGCCACTTCGTTTGCCGCGTTCAATATCGCCGGTGCAGAACCCGCCGCACGCAATGCCTGATAGGCTAACGCCAAACAAGGGAAGCGCCCGAAGTCAGGCTCAGCAAAATTCAGTGTCGCCACCTTGAACAAATCCAGCGGCTTCACCCCGGCATCAATGCGCTCCGGGTAAGCCAGACCGTAAGCAATCGGCGTGCGCATATCGGGATTGCCGAGTTGCGCCAAAACCGAGCCATCCATGTACTCAACCAGCGAATGAATTACGCTCTGCGGATGCACTACCACCTGGATATCGTCTGCGCTCGCATTGAACAACCAGTGCGCCTCAATGACTTCAAGCCCTTTGTTCATCATACTGGCCGAGTCCACCGAAATCTTGCGCCCCATCACCCAATTGGGATGCGCACAGGCTTGTTCCGGCGTAACATTTTGCAACTCGCCGAGCGGCGTGTTGCGGAACGGCCCGCCTGAAGCGGTAAGCAGGATGCGCCGCACGCCGTTGCCCGCCAGGTCACCGTTGTAGCCACGCGGTAGCGCCTGAAAAATCGCGTTATGTTCACTGTCGATAGGCAACAACACAGAGCCGCTGGCGCGCACCGCATCCATGAACACGTTGCCCGCCATCACCAGCGTTTCCTTGTTCGCCAGCAAAATCTTCTTACCGGCGCGCGCCGCTGCCAGAGTCGGCCTCAGGCCTGCCGCACCGACAATAGCGGCCATTACCGTATCGACTTCCGGCAGAACGGAAACCTGTTCCAGCGCCGCCGCACCGCTCAATACCTCGGTGGTTAAACCGGCTTCGCGCACCCATTGCCGCAACAGTGTGGCGGCATCCTCATCCAGCAGCACCGCATAATGCGGCTTGAATTGCTGGCATTGGCGAAACAATAAATCTGCCTTACTGTTTGCAGTCAAAGCAACGATTTTAAATTTACCGGGATGGCGCGCCACCACGTCCAGCGTGTTGGTGCCGATACTGCCGGTAGCGCCGAGGATGGTCAGATGTTGCATATTTTTTTTCTCGAATGTTTCATGAAACCTTCTTCACCCTTTTGCGCGCCGCCGCTTCGGGGAGTTGCTTATAGTTTTCTTTGCTGGCAATGCGTTTCCCAGATTTTTTCTCCAGATCGCGCCGCGCACGCCCTGCCACTGATCCGCCTTCCAAAGCAGCACTACGGTTTTCGACGTAGCCCTGCGCATCTTTATTACGCGCAATTTCGGTGGTGGATGCTTCGCCCAGCATGGTAAAGATCAACTCCAGATCGTTCATGTGATCGCGCAAATTGTCCGCCGGTTTGTCGAGGCTTTTGAATGCCTTATACTCGGCTGGAGTCATGCCGAACGTGGCGCGGCTAATTTCAGCGGTGAGGATGGAGTATTCGCGCTGTTCTTTCACACAGCGTTTTTTCCATTCATTGGTTAACTCATCCCGGATAGCGATGCCGCGCACGCGTTTTTCGATCCATTCGTCGCTGTAACCCTTGGCCTTATACAGTTCGCGCATCCGTGCGGCCCATGCGATCGCATCGGGCCGGAACACGTCCGGGCCGGCGAGGTAGAGTCTCACCCTTCTGCCTTCGTTGCCGCACCGACGGCCAACTCAGGCTTCCTCCTGCCCGAGCATGATCAACTCGTAGATAACCTTGGGCGTACCCGGCAGTTGCGCGAGATGCACCGCAGTCATGCCGTCGACGCGGGCAACGTCGATGT
>CAIZNF010000494.1 GCA_903934275.1 uncultured Nitrosomonadales bacterium | reverse complement strand
GCGCTGTTCCTCGGTTTCCACTCCCTCGGCGATGACGTTCAGGTTCATGCTGTGCGCCATGGAAATGATGGTGCGCACGATCGCTTTGTCACTGTCATCGGTGGCGATGTCGCGCACGAATGACTGGTCAATCTTGAGCTGATAGAGCGGCAAATGTTTGAGATATTGCAAGGATGAATAGCCGGTACCAAAGTCATCCAACGAAAATTTTAGACCCTTGGCTCCCAGCGCGCTCATTTTTGAAATGATCTCATCCACATTATCCACCATCAGGCTTTCGGTAATTTCCAGCTTGAGTTTTGTGGGGTCTATTTTGAAGTGGTCGATCAGCGTCAATACTTCTTCAGCGAAAGTAGGCAGGTGAAACTGCTTGGCGCTGACATTCACGGCCAGGGTGAGAAGTGCCGTTTCTGGCCGCACCGCCCAGGCTGCCAGCTGTCGGCAGGCGGTTGTCATCACCCAGTGGCCGAGAGGCAGGATCAGCCCGGTTTCCTCGGCGAGCGGAATGAATTCGCCCGGGGACACCATGCCTCGCACGGGATGCCGCCAGCGCACCAAGGCTTCAGCACCGACCAGATGCCCGGCTGAATCGACTTGTGGCTGATAGTAAAGCAGGAATTGCTCCTGCTCGGAGACGGCGTGACGCAGATCCGCCTCTAAAGCGACGCGGGCCGTGACAGCGGCCTGCAAGACCGGGTCGAAGAAGCGCACGGTATTGCGCCCGTCAGCTTTGGCCTGGTGCAGCGCGATATTGGCCCGCTTGATCATCTCTTCCATCGTCTTTACCGATCCACGGAACAGCGTGAGGCCGATACTGGCGGTGCTGTTATATTCAGCGCCGTTGAAGGTGTAAGTTTTTCCGATAGTTTCGAGTATCTTTTCTCCTATCATTCTTGCTTGAACGGCGGCAACTTGCTCGTCATTACCGAGGTTTTCTACCAGAACGATAAATTCGTCCCCACCCTGCCGGGCGGCGGTGTCACCTTCACGGGTGCAGCCTTGCAGCCGCTTTGCCACTTCGACCAGCAACAGGTCGCCGACAGCCTGCCCCTGGGTGTCGTTGATGTTCCTGAAGTTATCGAGATTGATGAACAGCAATGCTCCCTGCTGCCCGGTGCGGACACTCAGAGCGAGTGCCTGTGACAAACGGTCGAGCAGGAGATGCCGGTTGGGCAGGCGTGTGAGCGGGTCGTAAAACGCCAGATCATTGATTTTCTCCGCTGCCGCCTTGCGCTGGGTGATGTCTTCTTTGACCGAGAGGTAGTGGGTAACAAGGCCCTCCGCGTTGCGCACCGGAGAGATTTTTACCCACTCGGTATATTCGCTGCCGTCCTTGCTCTTATTGACCATTTCACCTTGCCATGTTTCGCCTAGAACAAGCTTGCTCCACATCTCATCATAGGTTTTCTGCGGTGTTTTACCCGAGTGCAAAATGCGCGGGTTCTGTCCTATCGCCTCTTCGCGGCTGTAACCGGTAATATTGACGAATGCCTCGTTGACATATTCGATGCTTGCCGCAAGATCGGTAATGACGATGGAGTTGGGGCTTTGCTCAATGGCCTGCGAAAGTTTTTGTAGTTCGCCGTTGGACTTTTTGCGCTGGGCATCTGCCGATTGTTCGCGGCGATAGCTAAACACCATGCCCAGCAGGCCGATCAACCAAATCACGCCATGTGTCAAAGCAAGTTCGTGCCTGCGAATCAGTTCAACCTCTGTATAGGGCTGCAAAAGAACGGATGCACCGATGCCACCCCGATTGTCTCCAACCTTGTAGTCCTGATTGAAATGGCACTTAAGGCAGCCCTCAGTCACGGTTAGTGGCAGCATCAGCCGCAGGTAGGATTTGCCGTCAATCTCGCTGATCTCCAGCGCTTCTTTGCTTCCCTGGTCGAAGCTTTTCAACACCTTGGTTTCCCATTCATCCGGTGCATTCAACGGATTGAACAGCTTCAAACTGGTGAGGTGGCTCTTGATTCGCACATCGCCACTGAAATTCTGCTGCACTTCGCGAATGACATAGGCAGGGTTCATCAGCGTCAGTGCCATCCCCGTGGTGGTGACCACATCGCGATTTGGCACCATCAAATAAGGGGTTGGGAGGAATGCGTTCCGTAGGTGGCACATAAACGCCGCCATGTGAACTCGCCCAGTTGCGGAAACCGATGTCTTTGGCCAGACTGGCACGCGCGGCGGCAGTGGCGGTATTCAGGGTGATGTGTCCCTGTTGATGGATGTTCCATGCCAACGAGGCAATAGCCAACAGCGTCCATCCGAGGAAGATGTAAAAATATTTGCGTGGCATAGAGCCGCCGGTAGATTTTGTGTTGCTGGTAAATGTCATTATTTTTTCAGCACACCGCCAAACCAAATTTGGTTATAACCACACTTTTTAGGTTGAAGTGCGAACAATAGTATCACCAAAATTCATGTGCAATTCAGCCAATCGCATCATACCCAGGGCAATCGCATCAAAATCGAAGCGCAGCAAAGGCATAAATCGCGACTGATACTATAGGTTGACGGATTGTTTCCGATAACCCATCTTTTTCTCAGGGGAAAATGATGGGGGTT
>CAIZNF010000493.1 GCA_903934275.1 uncultured Nitrosomonadales bacterium | reverse complement strand
ATCTCCGCACAGCACATCCAGCAACCCGCGACAATTTCCGGCACTGGCAAACGCAACCCGTTCGACCCGGCTTCGATGCCATGGGGTGGTGTGCAAGCTGCCGACAGCCAAACTCAGGTAGGCGAATTGCGCGGCATAATCCGCCTGCCAGGCGTGCAACTGGCTGTGACCGGCAGCGGCACGGCGCGCATTGGTGAACCTGTTTCTGGAGGGAAAATACAGCGGATACTGAATGACAGAATTGTGGTAGAAAGCGAAACGGGAATGAAGGATATAGAGCTACCTTCGGCGCACCGCCTTACCTTGGAGGCTATCAACAAGGCATCACAGAGTTTACCCAAGAGGGAAAATTGACATACAACCGCAAATGCCGCCGCATTGTGAATATTCTGACAGCCATGACATGCGCGTTATCCGTGGCGGCATGCGCGCCAATAAGCAACTATCCTCTGTTTAAGCCAATAAGCGCCAAGCAGGCAGGTGACATTGTCGAACAAAACCAGGATGGGCAACCGCCCGAATTGCAGGAGCTCTCCAAGCAAAATCGTGAACGCTCACGCAACAGTGACAATCCGGTGATGGACGCACCCGCGCGGGAAGGTTCCGGCATCACCGGCGAAATCGACATGGATCGCGCGCTGTTTAAAAGCACTGTTAGCGGGGGCAAAGCAAAGGGCAAGGCATCCGCCGTCAAACTCGAATTCGAGAATGCTCGGCTCAAGGACATCATCACCGTCTTCATGCAAGACTACCTGAAAAAACCCTACACCTTTCAAGATAACTTCAAAGATCAGCAGGTCAACTTATTCTTCGATGCACAGGCGACTCACGAAGACCTGCTGGAGTTGTTTGACTCGCTGCTGGCAAATTATAACGTCAGGCTTCGTTACAGCGGAGGCATGTATTTAATTGGCTCTACCGAAGAAGATAAAGGCAAAATTAACCCGATGAAACAGCCGTCGCCGTTGGGCATTGGCGACGCTGTGGGTGTGCTCCGTCTCAACTTCGTCGATGTGCGCGAATTTCAGATGCTCGCAAAACAGGTCGTCAAAGAGCCGGACAGAATCACCGCGCTACCCGGCAATGTTCTGGTGATCAATTCCACCAGTGCCGACGTGCGTGCCGTTCGCAGCCTGCTCGAAGATGTTGACTTGCCGGTCTTTTCCGGCAAGCACATCATGGTTTACGTACCGCGCTACCTGACTGCTTCCAGCCTCATTGCCATGATGGACAGCACCCAGACACAACTGTTGGGCCCGCAGATCGGCAGCAAGCAATTTGAGGCCAAGCAGATCGGCGATACCGACCGTATTGTCATCGTCGCCGCCAACAAGTCGGCGCGAGATCTGCTCGTGCAAATATTGGCGAAGACCGACATCCCCGGCGCTAACCACCGTTACGTGTTCCAGTATATGCTCGGTGTGCAGAGTGCCGTCGACATCGCTCTCAACATCGGCAATTTGATCAAGTCCTCGATCAAGAACTCAAACGAGATCACCATCACCCCGGACAAAATATCCAACAGCCTGTTCATCTACGCCAGCCCGCAGGAATACGCCGAAATACGCAAACTGCTGTCCAGCATGGACTACCGCCCTCCGGCGGTGCAAATTGACATGGTGATTGCCGAAGTAACCTTGAACGATGAAATGCGCTATGGCGTGGAATGGTATCTGAAGCGCAAAGGCACGCTACAAGCAGACGCATCCACGCTGATGAGCATCCCCGCCGCCGCCAATCCCAACTTTACTTTTAGCATCATCAATGCGGCCGGTAACTACGCCACCTTGCAGCTCATTGGCAGCGAGACAGCTTTCACTCTGCTGTCCAATCCCAAGCTTGTCGTGCGCAACGGTGCCACTGCCAGCATCAAAGATCGGAGAGCACACGTCTGAACTCCAGTCACCGGCTATGATCTCGTATGCCGTCTT
>CAIZNF010000492.1 GCA_903934275.1 uncultured Nitrosomonadales bacterium | reverse complement strand
TTTTCCTAGGCGAGACAAGGGCAAGTGAACTAGGCGCACAGTACATCCTGGGTAAGTGCGGCGCAGGTCGACAACACTCAAGGCGATGATTCCCTCAGGCAATTTTGCATCAAACTAATTCCGGTTGCTAAAAATGCTTTTGACGAAGCCGGATATTTATGTATAATTCGCGCCTTCGCAAAAACCGTATTAGATCGAGGTTGTTATGTACGCAGTCATTAAAACCGGTGGTAAGCAGTATCGCGTTTCTTCCGGGGAAACTTTAAAAGTTGAAATCATTCCAGGCGACGTGGGCAGTGCCATTGTGCTGGACAAAGTGCTGATGGTGGCCGACGGCGACAAACTGAACGTGGGCAGGCCTTTGCTGGTCGGCGCTACCGTTAATGCGACCATCGTGTCGCATGGACGTGGCGATAAGGTGCGCATCTTCAAGATGCGTCGCCGCAAGCACTACCAGAAAAATCAAGGTCATCGTCAAAACTATACCGAAATCCGTATCGACGGTATTTCTGCTTAATTAATCTTGGGCTTAGTTTTTGGCGTAATTCTCGTAAGGAGCAGATAACATGGCATCAAAAAAGGGCGGTGGCAGTACCAGTAACGGACGCGACTCACACTCAAAACGCCTTGGCGTGAAGAGCTATGGCGGCGAGTTAATCAACGCCGGCAGCATTATCGTGCGCCAGCGCGGCACTGAATTCCATCCCGGCGATAACGTCGGTATGGGCAAAGATCACACGTTATTTGCCAAAATTACCGGTAAGGTTGTATTTGCCATCAAGGGCGCACAGCAGCGCAGGACTGTTTCCATCATAGCTGCTTAACCGCACCCCCTCCTAAAGGGGAAAGTCGGTAATGAAAAAATAGTTGCCGCGCCAATAGGTGCAAAACAGCCCCGCCGCAAGGCGGGGCTTTGTTATTTGCGGAACAACATATAATTCCGCTTGCCTTTCGAGGCGACAATACCCATGTAGGATGCACTATTGATGGGCAAAGCACCATGAGCGAAAACATCATCTACATTCCGTATGACCACCCCGATGCCGCACAGTCCAGTTGCTGCACGGTGCAGGCGTGGGCGAAGCCACCGCATGAACCGAATGCACAAGACAAGCCCGAACTGCTTGCCCGCATCAAGCGCATGTTGCGTGAGAAAGACGCAGTGCTGGTAGCGCACTATTATGTGCATCCAGACTTGCAGGATTTGGCGGAACAAACTGGCGGTATTGTTTCAGACTCGCTGGATATGGCGAATTTCGGTCATCAGCACCCGGCCAAAATACTGGTGGTAGCGGGGGTGCGTTTCATGGGCGAGACCGCGAAGATTTTGAATCCGGAAAAACGCGTGTTGATGCCCGACTTGGATGCGAATTGCTCGTTGGATCTGGGTTGTCCTGTAGACGAGTTCAGCGCATTCTGCAATGCGCACCCCGACCGCACCGTGGTGGTGTATGCCAATACCAGCGCGGAGGTGAAGGCGCGCGCCGACTGGATGGTGACCAGCTCAATCGCATTGCCCATCGTCAGGCATCTCAAAGAGCAGGGCGAAAAAATCCTCTGGGCACCGGATCGCCATCTGGGCGATTACATCCGGCAGCAGACCGGCGCGGACATGCTGCTGTGGCAGGGTTCATGCGTGGTGCATGATG
The DNA here is from genome assembly GCA_903934275.1 of uncultured Nitrosomonadales bacterium. Lineage (GTDB taxonomy): Bacteria > Pseudomonadota > Gammaproteobacteria > Burkholderiales > Gallionellaceae > Gallionella. Next base: position 687 of record CAIZNF010000492.1, on the reverse strand, counting down.
AGTTCAAGGCAAGCGAATTAGCGGCGCTCAAGGCGCGTCACCCCAGCGCCAGAGTGCTGGTACACCCTGAATCGCCTGCTGCGGTGATCGCACTGGCGGACGTGGTCGGCTCCACCACGCAAATTATCAAGGCATCGCAACAACTGGATGCCAACGAATTCATCGTCGCGACCGATAACGGCATCTTGCACAAGATGCGCACCTTGTCGCCACACAAGATGTTTATCGAAGCACCCACCGCTGGGCAGGGGGCGACCTGCAAAAGCTGTGCGCATTGCCCGTGGATGGCGATGAACGGCCTGATCAACCTCGCCGAGGTGCTGGAAAGCGGCGAGAACGAGATTTTCGTCAACCCGGCGATCATTCAGCGTGCCGCGCTGCCCATACAGCGTATGCTGGATTTCGCGAGGCAGATCAACCTGCCGACACGCTGTATCGGTAACGCCTGATCCCATTTTTCGATCTGCAGCGGGATGCGGATGCGCTCAATGCCCCCCCTATAATATCCACTGCCTGCTTGGGGTTCATGAACAGACACTCCTACCTGATTCGATTTCTTTATCAATAGTACGATAACGTAGGGCGGGTTCCACCCGCCAGATATAACCGCCTGACATAGCCCGGCCCTCAAATTATCATAGAAAAAACAGTTGTCCTGATGAACTAACTAGCCATCTGACTAAGCGC
>CAIZNF010000491.1 GCA_903934275.1 uncultured Nitrosomonadales bacterium | reverse complement strand
TATTATCAAATGAAAAATTTCGTGGTGTGCGTTTTGTTCTTACCGAAAAAAATCTCAGCATCATAAGCAGCAACAGCGAACAGGAAGAAGCTCAAGAAGAAATTGAAACCGATTATCATGGAGAAGCATTGGATATTGGTTTCAATGTTAATTACTTGATGGATGGATTGAACAACATCAGCAGCAACACAGCCACATTTTCATTCGGCGATGCAAACAGCAGTATCTTGATGACTACACCGGAAAATCAAGAATTCCGCTATGTTGTCATGCCGATGCGTATTTAAATAATCAAAACTCAAAGAGTATTCAAGCGCAAAGCACGAAATTTTTTGCCCCTTGTGCAAATAAAATGCCGTTCGCCTGAAGCTATCTAAGAAATACGATTAAGCAAACTCAAGCAGCATCAAATTAATCAATGTTCCACGTGAAACAGATAAACACTCGGAATAGACATCTAGGAAGTCCAAAATGAGCGAATACGATTCAACCAGCATTAAAGTGCTTAAAGGATTGGAGGCCGTACGCAAGCGTCCTGGCATGTATATTGGAGACACCAATGATGGAACCGGTCTGCATCACATGGTGTTTGAGGCCGTAGATAACGCCGTAGACGAAGCTTTGGCCGGACACTGCAATGAAATCAATGTCATTATCCATGCAGATAATTCAATTAGTGTCAGCGATAACGGACGTGGCATACCCACCGACATTCATAAAGAGGAAAACCGATCTGCCGCAGAAGTAATTATGACTATCCTGCATGCAGGTGGTAAATTTGATAGCAATTCTTACAAAGTATCCGGTGGGTTACATGGTGTGGGTGTGTCGGTAGTAAACGCGCTGTCTGAATGGTTGAAGCTAACCATTTACCGCGAAGGGAAAGAGCATTTTATGGAATTCCGCCACGGGGATCCCGTTGCTCCGCTTAAAGTGTTGGGAGAATCAAAAAAGAAAGGCACCTTGGTTCATTTTCTGGCGGCCAAGGAAACTTTCGGGTTGATTGAATTCCATTTTGATATCCTGGCAAAACGGTTGCGAGAGCTGTCATTTTTAAACAACGGTGTAAAAATTTCACTGATTGACCATAGAAATGGAAAAGAAGAAAACTTCGCGTTCAGCGGGGGCATCAAGGGATTTGTCGAATACATGAACCGCAACAAATCTCCATTGCACCCCACGGTGTTTTACGCAATAGGTGAAAAAGACGGCATCACCGCTGAGATCGCCATGCAGTGGAATGACTCCTACCAGGAAACGGTGCAATGCTTTACCAATAACATCCCGCAGCGTGATGGGGGCACTCATTTAACCGCGCTACGCGCCGCAATGACGCGCACCTTGAACAGCTATATCGAAGCGGAACAATTGGCGAAAAAAGCTAAAGTGGACACTACCGGCGACGACATGCGCGAAGGGCTGACCGCCGTGCTGTCGGTGAAATTACCCGACCCGAAATTCTCGTCGCAGACCAAGGACAAGCTGGTGTCTTCCGAGGTGCGACCGGTGATCGAAGATCTGATCGCGCAGCAGATGAGTGCGTTTCTGCTGGAAAAACCCGGCGACGCAAAGATAATCGTCAACAAGATTATCGATGCGGCACGCGCTCGTGAAGCGGCACGCAAAGCACGGGATCTGACACGCCGCAAAGGTATTTTGGATGGCATGGGTTTACCCGGCAAGTTGGCCGATTGCCAGGAAAAAGACCCCGCGTTGTCCGAACTGTATCTCGTCGAGGGAGATTCAGCGGGCGGCTCGGCCAAACAGGGTCGCGACCGCAAATTCCAGGCGATCCTGCCGCTCAAGGGAAAGATACTGAACGTCGAAAAGGCGCGCTTCGAAAAGCTCATCGCGTCGCAGGAAATCGCCACGCTGATCACCGTGCTCGGCACCGGCATCGGCAAGGACGAATATAACGCCGACAAGCTGCGCTACCACCGCATCATCATCATGACCGACGCGGACGTGGACGGCTCGCATATCCGCACCCTGCTGCTCACCTTCTTCTACCGGCAGATGCCCGAACTGGTCGAGCGCGGCCACATCTACATCGCGCAGCCGCCGCTGTACAAGATCAAACAGGGCAAGGACGAACGTTATCTCAAGGACGATCAGGAGATGAAAATCTACATGCTCAAATCCGCGCTGAACAACGCCGTGCTGCATCCGTCCGCCGATGCCGCGCCGATCCAGTCCGACGCGCTGGAACTGATTGCCAAACAATATTTTCTCGCTGAAGCGGTGATTGACCGCCTGTCGCGCTTCACCGCGCCGGAGGCCAGCCATGCGCTGCTGATCCTCCCCACGCTGTCGCTGGAAGACACCAAGCAGGCGCAAACCAGCGCGCAATTGCTAGAAAAGGCCTGCGGTGCCAGCATCAAAGTCGTGGTAGAAACCGACGAAGCGGGCGAACACCGCCTGCGTTTGGAAAAGCTCTTTCACGGCAACTACTCGGTCAGCTACATGGATCGCGACTTCCTGAGGGGCAGCGACTACGTGCAGATCCGCCAAGCCGCGGACATCCTGAACGGCCTGATCAAGCCGGGTGCCTACATCGCCCGGGGCGAGCAGAAACGCGCCGTGACCAGCTTCAAGCAAGCCATCGAATGGCTGCTCGAAGAAGCCAAAAAAGGTGTCAGCATCCAGCGCTACAAGGGGCTGGGCGAGATGAATCCAGAGCAGCTCTGGGACACGACAATCAACCCGGAAACCCGTCGATTGTTGCAGGTGCGGATCGAAGACGCGGTGGCCGCCGACGACATCTTCACCACGCTGATGGGCGACCAGGTCGAACCGCGCCGCGAATTCATCGAGAAGAACGCCCTGTC
>CAIZNF010000490.1 GCA_903934275.1 uncultured Nitrosomonadales bacterium | reverse complement strand
CGCAGCGAGGCGTAGCGGTTGATTCTGTGCGTCCTGGAGGTCTTGTATCCCGATTAACGCGAGGTGCAAAGCAGCGTCTTTGAGAAAACATTTCACTGCTAAATCAAAGAGGTTGTCCCTGTCCCATATTACTTTAGTAATAGATCCTTTTCCCCGCTCTCCAGCGCGCTGAGGGGGGGAAATTAGCCTGAGCGCGCTGCTTTTTTTACTGGGATGGTCTGCTGAGAGGGCCAAGGATTTTCGCCGCCGTGGGCGATCTTGTGCTCGGAAATCTGAAACTCCATCTCCGCAAGCTTTCGCTTGGACGCGTGATCGGGGAGCGCGGCGATCATCGCTGCAACTTCGGCGATTTTCTCGTCTAGGGTCTGTGGCTGCAGAGGGGGTTCGCTACTGGATAGAAGGAGCGGCAATTCTGGTTCTGCATGCTGAATTGCTTCTGCCGCGTCCTGAATGCGCGTTGCCGTTGAATCGATGTAGTTATCGTCCTCTATCTGCTCAACGGTTAAACCAAACGCCTTTGCAATCTTGGTGGCGTATTTCGACCTTGAGCTATCCCGCTTCTCGATAGCGCTGATCGTTCCAACGTCAACGCCGCATCGCTCAGACACCATTTCTAGTGTCCATTCGTTGTCCAGCCTGAGTTTTCTGAATTTCGCGCCGAGTGCCATAGCCACAGTTAAACGCCTGTAGAAAAAAGAAACAAGTACGCTTGTTGATTTTACAAATCTACAAGCGTAGAATTCGCCGCATGAAACCAATCGACAAAGCCGTAGAGATTTTGGGCGGAACTGCCAGGGCGGCTGAAAAGCTGCTCGTCACCTATCAGACTGTAAAGAACTGGCAGGACGGCACGCGCACCCCTCAGTTCAAAGATTGCGCAGCTATCGAGCTTGCGACCGAAAGCGCGGTTGTGTGCGAGGAATTGAACCAAGACCTTGCTCGCCCTTTGGAAATAGTTCTCGGACTTCGGAAGGCGGCTTGACATGCGCGAATCAATATATGTATGCGCGTTTTCGTCTGGCCTGATCAAGGTCGGACGGTCAATCGACCCCGTTGGACGCATTGCACAGCACGCAAACCGGGTGTCGTGCGCCGGGATCGATCTGGTTGAAATGTCCCATGCGGAATGTGTTGGAACAGCATCTGTAGCAGAAAGGCTGTTAATAGGGAAATGTCGGGAGTCGGCAACCTCACAGCACAAATCTGAGTGGTTTAAGGGCTTGCTGTTCAGCGAAGTAGCTTCGTGGGTCTCGGAAATATCATCATCGAATGATGGCGACGGTGAAGACCTCGGTATGTGGACATCAATCATTTCAGACCTCCTTGCGAGCGGATTGACGCAAACCGAAATCGCTTTTGATTGCGGCGAACTGTCTCAGTCTCTTATCTCGCAACTGTACCGAGGCGACATCAAAAATCCGTCGTGGCCGATAGGCGAGGCGTTGCGAAAGCTTCACGCCGACCGCTGCGGCACCAAAAAGGCGGCCTAATGCCCGGCATAAAGATCCCTGTTGAGGTTGATCTGTCGCAGGTTTGCTCCGACAGCGAAGCGCTGTTTGCGCTACTTCAGAAACTTCCTCGGCGTCCCGCTCGCCGTTTTTACCGCAAGTGGCGCGATCTTCTCGGTCACAAGATGCAGCTTGAGTTGGCCGAAGGTATGGATCGCTCCGCACAAGCAAATGACGGGAGTGGAATCCCCGCTGTCGTTGTTCAGGTGGTTGGAGTCCGAGAACTGATCGTCTCTGCCGCACGTCGGGCAGACAAGGTGGGTTTGGATGGACGTAACAGACATGGCTTTCCCTTTGTTGATGATGGACGGTTGGCACTATCCATTCTATCAGCTCTGGGGAAGCCCCCTTCTTGTGCTGGCGGATCGAAATGACTCCCGCCGCCAACTGGAAATCAGCCGTCGACTTCTCTGTTGCCCAGCTTGCCGCTGTCGCAACGCACAAAGGCCGCGACAGCCGCTGGCCGGCGTATGTGTCGGCTATCGATCTAGCCGTTCTGCAAGGCGAGCTAATCCGGTCGCTAGCTGCGACTGTTGATGCTGAAGTAGAGAAATTTCTTGAGCGAGTTCGCTCCCAAAAACCAAGAAAGTGATGGCTTGATATGAAATTTCGCGGACACATTCCCCCAAGGCCGATGCCTGAGCCGAATCTTGGAAAAATAACTCCTTGCGCAGAAAGGCCGCTTGAAATGACCAGCAAACTCACCCCCCGGCAGAACGAACTCATCAGCGAGGCGCTGTGCCAGATCGCGCTAGAGCTTTGCGGATCAAGCAGCGCGCCAGAAACGCTTACCACACTCCGTCGCGCTTTGGTTTCAGAACTGGAAGCGGTTACTTCGGAGACTGCGATCAGCCCGGACGGCGCGCGGTGGAAGCGGGAAGGTGAAACGGAAGACTCGAAAGCCTTCCGTGCGTACTGGGAATCAATGGTTACTGGTTCGGCAGCTCCTGAACCAACGCTTGAATCTGTGAAAGAACATCTTCTGGAATCGGGTGGCGGGCTGCTGTCCGCTGAAGCTCCGCAGATAGATCGAGCTTCGTGATGACTCCGTTTGCAACAAGCGCGCGCGTCAGTACGTGCAACAAAACCAACGCCCCTGTTGCGGCGGTATCTGATTCGTTCATGGTCGTCCCTTTCCGGGATTGGGTTGGTAGGACTTCCCAGTTTATCGGAATGCGGACGGCCTCCTGTTTTCTGCGTCATGACGTTTCTCCTTTGATTGAAGGATAGGACGCCATGCCGTCATCCAACAGCATTACCGAAGGGCTTCTTTTGCGCCGCCTTGCGGTGGCGCATCAGAAGGTCGTGGCCGCGGCGATTGGAGCCGACGAAACGCTCGTCAGCAGGTTTGCGTCAGGAGAACGCGGGCTGCGTATCGGCCAGATCGGGCCGGCGCTTCAGGCGCTTGGCTTGAAGCTGGTTGATAGCGAAGAAGTGACGATCCCGGCTAAGAAACTGGAAGCGCTGATGTTCCTGGCGCGTGAGTCGCTGGGAGAACAGAAGTGACGGTCGCTGGCGCCGGTAGCCAGTAAAAGAAAACGCCCACGTCATCGATGCGGAAACATCTCGGTGGGCGTTGAATTAGCGAAGGAATTATAAATG
>CAIZNF010000489.1 GCA_903934275.1 uncultured Nitrosomonadales bacterium | reverse complement strand
TTATCTGGCGGCAAGTCCAGATTATGATGTTGTATCCAAAGAAGTTAATGGCGTCACTCTCCGCTTTTATGCTCCTGACAATTTTCAACGCGGCGCAGAATCCGCTTTGGAGGCAGCAGCAAAGTCACTCGAAGTTTTTGGGAAAAGATACGCGCCCTATCCATATTCAGAATTGGATTTTGTCTCCACGCCCACCTATGCGCTGGGAATTGAGTATCCCGGCATGATCGCCATTACAGAATGGATCGTGGATCCAGATAATAGTTATCTGGAAGCCACTGTCGTGCACGAGGTCGCGCATCAATGGTTTTACAACCTGGTCGGCAACGATCAATTGGATGACCCGTGGCTGGACGAATCCCTGTCGCAGTTCGCAACCATGCAATATTATTCGGATGAGTATGGTCAGACAGGCGCATTAGGCTTTCGTCTGGATCTGGAGGGACGGTGGAATTCGATCGGGCAGGCCGAAATTCCAGTTGGACTGCCCGTGCGCGATTATACGAATTCGGAGTACAGCGCCATCGTCTATGGCCGCGGCGGATTATTCTTCGAAGCCCTGCGTGATGAAATGGGAAGCGAGAAATTCGATGCCTTCATGAAAGAATATGTCAAAAACAATGCCTGGGATATCGCCACGCCGCAAAAGTTTCAGTCACAAGCTGAACTGGTCTGTGCCTGCGATCTGACCGACCTATTTAACGATTGGATATTCCCGTAAACCAATCAACCGGGTATAATGGCGTCCGCGCAGTCAATGACTGGCATTTTTTTTTGGATGGAGTGATATATGCGAAATCGAAATAACTGGTTGATTTTTATTGTAATACTGGTGGCTTTTTCCCTTTGGATTGATCTAAGCAAAAATATTGCGATCATCAATCCATTTAACGATAAGCCGCTCGTGGAACGTAATGTGGACGTGAAACTCGGTCTGGATCTACGCGGCGGGCTTCAGGCTTTGCTTGAAGCTGATGTACCGGCCGAAACGGTTATCACCACAGAAGAACTTACCAACGCCAAGAACATCCTGCAAAATCGCGCGAACGCCCTCGGTGTCAGCGAGATCACCATGCAAATCGCAGGCGACCGCCGCATTGTGGCGGAGTTTCCCGGCATTACAAACCCTGAAGAAGTTGTCGCAACCCTGAAGCAGACCGCTTTATTGGAATTTGTGGACATGGGCACAAGCCCTGTCCCAGTTGGAACAATTATCAAAACGGATGCCGGCGACGCGTCTACCACAGCGCCGACAGCTGTTCCTACTCCAATCGATCCGGCCGCAGCACCGACGGATCCCGCTGCCGCGCCAGAAGAGATCATCTACAACACGGTCATGACGGGCGCTGGTTTGGAAACCGCCAGTGTGACCAGAAGCACTGCCGGCCAGTACCAAATCTCCTTCGTCTTAAAGCCTGACTCAACCAATGTCTTTGGCGAATACACCACCTCGCATCGCGGACAGTACCTTGCGATCGTGCTGGATAAACAGGTCATCTCCACCCCCACCATCAACGACCCGATCACAAGCGGACAGGGTGTTATCACCGGGCAGTTCACTCAAGAAGAAGCGCAAACATTGGCTGTCCAACTTCGCTCAGGTGCTTTACCCATCCCGATCAAAGTGGTGGAAAGCCGCACCATTGGCGCGACCCTCGGCGAAGAAAGCATCCGCAAGAGCGTGCTGGCTGGCATCATCGGTTTGGTGGTAGTCATCCTTTTCATGGCTTTCAACTACCGACTGCCAGGCCTCGTCGCAGACCTGGCATTGATCTGCTACGCTTTATTCAGCTTGATGCTGTTCAAACTAATTCCAGTCACACTGACCCTTCCTGGCATTGCCGGCTTCATCCTAAGCGTGGGCATGGCAGTCGATGCGAACGTGTTGATCTTTGAACGTCTCAAAGAGGAACTCCGCGGCGGTCGAAATCTCCGTCAGGCAATTGACCTGGCTTGGAGCCGCGCATGGCCTTCCATTCGCGACTCAAACACATCCACTCTCATCACCTGTGTGATCCTGTTCCTGTTCGGTAATACATTTGGTGCCAGCATGGTAAAGGGATTTTCTGTAACACTGGCTCTGGGCGTTGGAATCAGCCTATTCACTGCCATCAT
>CAIZNF010000488.1 GCA_903934275.1 uncultured Nitrosomonadales bacterium | reverse complement strand
TATTCGGGGTGTTTTGGCATCATGCCCGTTAACGTGAAATTCGCGAAGCGATTCGTTCGCCCCCCTCTGGGTGAAACAACTAGCCATTCGACTAGACTGCAAACAACCGCAGCCAAGTCGCTGGTTATCCCTCTGGGGGAGGGCTGGGGAGGGGGAAACGGGCATAGCAAGTTTCATTATCAGGGGGCGCTATGCCCGTTAGGGCAACATTAATTCTGCCCAATTTTAACTTACGCTGTTTTGGATTCTGACTTTCTTCATGAGACATATTACACACGCAATAGCTGACATAGGTAGCCTGGAATCAGCTCTCTCGTCTGCTGAAATTCATTCCGGAGCCGAACAAGCGCGGTCTATTCTGGTTCAGATTTATTCTGCTCAGACCGACTTGTCGTGGATTCAGACTGTCGTCGAAACGATTACCAAAAGTTTGCCGACGGCCATCATTGTCGGGGCAACCGCCGAGGGTGGCATTGTTGACGGGCGCACGCTTACCGGTCAAACCATGATTGGTTTTACGTTCTTTAACGCCACGGGTCTGACCGCCATCGCCTTGAACTGTAGCTGCGAAGAAGAGCATTTGATCGGGCGGCAGATCAGCCAACGCATCGACCAGGAAGGCGCTGATGTCGCCGGGGTGCTGCTGCTTGCGACGCAACAGAGTATTGATGCGGCTAATTTGTTGGGCGGATTTAGAAAAGCCGCCTGCAATTACCCGATCTTTGGCGGTGGTGTCGGCGGGCATGCGGAGATGAATACATCGCTGGTTTTTTCCGGCGCTGATTGTTTTAGTCATGGCGTTGTTGCGGTTGTGCTGCGCAGTGCCGACCTGCATGTCATATCTCACACCTATCTTGGTTGGCGGGCATTGAGCAAGGAAATGACCATTACCGAAGTGGATGGTATGTTGGTCAAAACGATTGACGGAAAACCTGCCCTTGAAGTTTATCGCCGTTATCTCGATATTTCCAACGATGCCAATTTCTTTATTGATGCGCTTGCGTTCCCGTTTTTGCTGGAACGGGATCAGAAAGTGCTGGCGCGCGTTCCTGTGTCGGCAGATGCAAACGGGGCTCTCCAGTTTGTGGCGGACATCAACGAAGGCGATAAGTTTTACGTGGGTTATGGCGACCCGGATATGATTATTCTCGGTGCCGCCAATATTCATCAGACGCTTCATAGCTTCGAGCCGGAAGCAGTATTCCTGTACGCATGCAACTGCCGACGTTTATTTATGCAGGAGGATGCCGAACTCGAAACGCTCGCATTTCAGACGGTTGCGCCGACTTTTGGTTTTTATTCCTATGGGGAATTTCACGGGCAGGCCAGCGAATTACAGTTTTTGAATTTGGCTATGGTTGCCGTGGGATTACGTGAAGGGCCACCACGTAAAACAAATGCCACGCAGGAGCCGCCGACAATCGCTGAAGCGGCACCCAGCTCCAATCAGAACGCACGTATTGTCTCGCGCAAGAGTAACTACATCGGGGCTGTTACTGCGGAGCTGGAAGAGCTCAACCGAAAATTTACGCAACTTATCACCGAGCGTGACAAAGTGGAGCGCATGAAGAGCGAATTTATTTCTGCGGTGAGCCACGAGTTGCGTACGCCGTTGACATCGATCCGGGGATCTCTCGCGCTAGTTGTTGGAGGGGTTGTGGGCGAATTACCGGCTGCGTTCAAGCCGCTGATCGACATTGCGCTTAAGAACAGCGAGCGACTGATATTGCTGGTTAACGATATTCTCGATATGGAGAAAATCGAGGCGGGCAAGATGGAATTTGATATGCAGCCGGTCGACCTCATGCCGCTATTGGAACAGGCGCTGGAGGGAAATCGAGGCTACGGCGAACAGTTCAAAGTGAGCTATGAAATCGGGGGCGGGCTACCTGATGCGATGGTGAAGGTGGATGCTAACCGGCTGATGCAGGTGCTGGCTAATTTGCTTTCCAACGCAGCTAAATTTTCTCCTGTTGGCGGTAAGGTGACGGTTGCGGCAACAAATAACGGCAAACGCATTCGTGTTGCGGTGAATGATCATGGAAGCGGCATTCCAACAGAATTTCGCGACCGGATTTTCCAGAAATTTGCCCAGGCCGATTCTGCCGACACCCGCAAAAAAGGCGGCACCGGGCTGGGGTTATCCATCACAAAAGCGATGGTCGAGCAAATGGGTGGAAGCATCGGATTCGAATCGCAGCCAAATGTACTGACTACATTTTTTATCGAATTTCCAGTCTGGAAAGAGCCGGATATTTCCATGCCCGCTTTGACAGAAGCGGCGGGTAAGAAACGGGTGTTAATTTGCGGGGACGATCATCATGTAACCGCATTGCTGCGTTTGACGCTGGAGCACGCCGGTCTGGCTAGCGATATCGCTAGCGACGTGGAACAGGCAAGGCAATTATTGGCGCAGAAAAGTTATGCGGCATTGATACTTGATCTATCAATGTCTAACCAGCACGGCATCGCACTGATCCGCGAGCTGCGTGCCGCAAAAAATCCCGCCGCTTTGCCAATTGTGGTAATTTCCGCCAACGCGCTTGAGGGGCGAAATGAGTTGAGCAGTGAGGCATTCAGCCTGATCGATTGGATCAGCAAGCCGATTGACCAGGAGCAGTTGCTGGCCACCATAAAACGGTTGATTGGAGTTGAATAACATGATGAAATCAAAAAAACCTTCGGTAGTGGTGGTGGATGACGACAGCATGATGCGCGAAATGCTGAGGCTCATTCTGCGCAGCGATGATTATGAGGTGATCGGCGAGGCATCCGATGGAGGGGATGCGATTTCGCTGTGCGAGGAGTTGCGGCCGGGGCTGGTGCTACTCGATATCAATATGCCTAAAATGGACGGTTTGCAGGCATTGAAAGAAATTCGCAAAGTAAGCCCGGCGACGATTGTGCTGATGGTGAGTGCCGATGCAACGATGGATAAGGTGCGCGAGGCGGTGGCACTCGGGGCATCCGGCTTTGTGGTCAAACCGCTCAACCAGGCCAGCGTACTGGATAAAATAGCGATGTGCTTCAAGGTGAAAAGAAAGGAATAAAAATGGCAGATAAATTGGTGCGAATTTTGTATGTTGAAGATGAGCCGGATATCCAGATGGTGGCACGGCTCGCGCTGGAAGCGCTGGGTGGTTTTACCGTGGAAATATGCAGCTCGGGCAATGAGGCTTTGCAACGGGCACCCGGTTTTCAACCACAGTTGATTTTGCTGGATGTGATGATGCCGGGCATGGATGGGCCGCATACACTAAAAATGCTGCGGGCGTTGCCTCAATTTGCCAACACACCGGTCATTTTCATGACCGCCAAGGTTCAGCCCAGCGAGGTTGCAGGCTACAAGGAGATCGGTGCTGCCGATGTCATCCCCAAGCCTTTTGACCCGATGACACTGGCAAGTAAAGTGCAGGATATATGGGAGCGTTGTCATGGCTGATCCGAACGAACTGCAAGCAAAGCTAAAAGTTTTGAGCGATGCTTACGCGGCGCAATTACCGGAAAAACTCAAGCAGCTCGAACTGGTATGGAGCCAGTTGCCCCGTGGCGAGTGGGATGACGAGGGCTTTGAAACTTTGCACCGCATGGTACATAGCCTGACTGGATCGGGAAAAACTTTCGGGTTTGCACTGCTCAGTGACGTGGCGCGCAACTTGGAAGAATATCTCAAACAGTTCGTGCAGGTGAAAACGATACCGGATGAGGAGCAACGCAAGCGTATACGGGTTTTGTTGAGTGAGCTTCATCAAGTGACCCTGCACAGGGATTCCGGCGATCAGTCAGGATTGATCGCGGTTGCCCCGCCCAATCTGGACACCGCCGACTCAAAGCATATTTTCGTGGTGGAAGACGATCATCAGCAGGCGGAAGAACTGAAAGTTCAACTGGGTTATTTTGGCTACGACGTGAGCGTGTTTAACACGCTGGCGGATTTTCACCTTGCCATGCAGACCAACCCGGATGTGGTGGTGCTGATGGACATCAACTTTCCGAAGAATAGCCGGGGAGGCATTCTTGCCATCAAAGAAATGCAGCAGAAAAGAGTTGCTCCTATCCCTGTCATCTTTCTGACATCACAAATTGCATTTGAGGCAAGGCTGGAGGCGGTACGTGCCGGTGGCATTGCCTATCTGAGCAAACCGGTAAATATCGGCAGTTTGATCGACAAACTCGATAGCCTGACCTCGACACTGCCATCCGTGTCATATAGGGTCTTGATCGTTGACGATTCTGAAACGCTCACCGCCTATTATGCCGCTGTGCTGCGGCAGGCCGGAATAGAAGTGAAGGTTGTAAATGATCCGTTGAACGCAATGGCAACGCTGCTTGAGTTTACCCCTGACTTGATCCTGCTCGATATCTACATGCCGGAATGCAATGGCATGGAATTGGCTAAGGTCATCCGGCAACTTGATGCTTTCGTCAGTATTCCGATCGTATTTCTTTCAGCAGAAAGCGATCTGGACAAACAGCTTTTTGCCATGGGTTTGGGGGGGGATGATTTTCTTACCAAACCGATAGAGCCGCAACACCTGATTTCTTCCGTAACCAGCCGGATTCAGCGCTCCCTGATTCTGCGCTCTTTCATGGTGCGCGACAGCCTGACCGGATTGCTCAACCACACCGCCATCAAGGATCAGTTGGACCATGAAGTGGCGCGCGCAAAAAGACAGGGAACACCGCTGACTTTCGCGATGGTTGATATCGATTTCTTCAAGAATGTGAACGACACATACGGCCACCCGGTCGGAGATCGCGTGATCAAAAGCATCTCGCGCCTGCTCAAACAGCGCCTGCGCGAAACGGATATGGTCGGGCGCTATGGTGGCGAAGAATTCGCGGTGATTCTGAGCAATACCGACGGGGCTACCGCAGTGAAAGTGCTGGACGCGATTCGCAACGATTTCTCACAGTTTCGCCACTTGGCTGATGGTAAGGAATTCTCCACCACGTTCAGTTGCGGGATTGCTGATGCTTCTTACTTTAGCGACTCCACCAAACTGGGCGACGCGGCAGACAAGGCGCTCTATAAGGCCAAGCACGCCGGGCGTAATCAGGTAATGTTGGCGGAGGCTCCCCCGGTAAGCGGCTCCGATTTTGTTTAACGTGAAACTCGCATAGCAATTCGTTTGCCCCTCTGACGAGGCACTTTTTTGTCCGGGTGAGGGAGTTTCTGTAAATTCAAAATCCTAACCATGTAGGGCAGGTGCATTTGAAAGTGGCGGGCGGATAGCGGTTTTCTCCCCTCTCCCCTTGCGGGAGAGACCGCAGTCGCCAATTTTTTTCGCCCGAATTGAGCCCCATGAACCGGAGGAGTACAGTAGCAGTGTTCGCGATAGCCGCAGAATTGCCGCATATCCTTTGGTGCTGCGAAGCCCGTGGGAGAGACTGGCGCT
>CAIZNF010000487.1 GCA_903934275.1 uncultured Nitrosomonadales bacterium | reverse complement strand
TTGCTCATCCATCTCAGGGTATTTTGCTGCCCAAACACCCCTACCCGAAAGAACTAGTTCTTTTTTCTTTTCAATCTGTTCGTTAGAAGTATAGGAATGCTACGCACGCCAGCTTAGTCTGACAGTATGTGCCGGTTCGAGAAAAATCGTGGCGGCACAACAATAATAAGACTTGGAAAACAGGTGTTAGAACATCGTGGTTATTTGGTGTTTATGCTGGAGTTTCATGGCGTAACCGTATGCCATAATTTCAGCATGACAATAAAGCTTGACCCGCAGGTTTCCATCCAATAGAGTCACGTTTCGTCAAACTAGGTTTGTAAAAACTAGGACAATTCTAAAGTTAAGTCGAAAACATAAAGGGAAAATTATGCATAAGCACATAGTTCGTTTGTTGACGCTGGTTGCGGTGATTGCGGTGATTGCAGCTACCGCGAGAACTTTAGCCAGAGTAGATACGTTTTACCAGTACGGCCACTACCGTGGTGCTTCAGTAGCGCAAATTGCAGCCAAGCTTCCGATGCATCAAGGCTCCGCATCTTGCCAATCGTGTCATAAGGAAGCCTATACTGAATGGTCGTCCGGCATGCACCGAAAGGCTACCAAGGGTGACGTTATTCAAGGCGTTGTCATTAAATCCGGCCCCGGCTGTGAGGTCTGCCACAATGGCCCCGCAGGCAATCACCCGTCCAAGGAGCAAATGCAGCTCTCCAAGGAAGATACGATTACCACAATCACCCGCAAACATGTAAGACATCCAGCCAATGAGCCCGGCAGAAATCTGATGCGGGAACCCGCGGATATGCGGCTTTTGTGCACCAACTGCCACGAAAAAATACCCGGTCGTCCCCTGAAGGGTAAAGTCTCTGGCGAGAACGTGGCCGTCCAGGCGGTTACGGATGTAGCGAGCGTGCCCGGCGTACCTCAGATTGTTGTCGAAGGGCATGGCGGTACCGAACTTTGTACTACTTGCCACAACCCACATTCGCCAAAAATCAATTTTGCCGCCGTACCCAGATCTCCAGTGGATCCGAAAACCGGCAAAATTGTCCCTGTGAACGCGACAAAAGAAGGCGATGCGGGTGTGGGAAAATCCGTAGCGGCCGCCTGCGCTGCGTGCCACGGTAATTCTGGCATGAGCGTCAATCCGGCTTGGCCAAATCTGGCTGGACAGCACGCCGACTACTTGGACAACTCGCTTAAAGAATTTAAATCGGGTGCGCGTAAAAACGACTTAATGAGTCCAATGGCTGCTGGCCTGAGCGATGCCGACATGCGAAATGTAGCGGCTTATTTCTCCAAAAATAGTTGCAGTGTGACCGGCGGTGACAAGGCCAAGTCTGATCTGGGTAAAGCCAAATCGGCTGCGGCGGGTTGTGCTGCGTGTCATAGCTCCGGTGGCCTTAACAGCAACGGCGCTGTCGGAATTAGCGGCGGAAAGACATGGCCAAATCTGGCAGGCCAAAATGCCGATTATCTGGCTAGCTCGCTCACTGCGTTCAAAGACGGCAGCCGTAACCACGCAGTAATGTCGAGTGTGGCGAAGAACCTGAGCGCTTCCGATATCGATAACTTGGCGGCTTACTATGCCACTGCGAGTTGCAAATGATTAAGTTACCTAGCGAGGAAAAAATGACTACTCAGGATATTAAAGTAGAAAAAGAAGCGGGCGATTTGTCACGCCGTGACTTCTTGGGTTTATTGGGTAAAGGTGCAGCCTGTGCCGGAGCGATGGTCGGTGCTGGTGCCGCGTTGGCTTCAGGCGGAGGTGCGGCAAATGCGCTTGGCGGTGTTGGGCCGGCATATCAACAGGATGCTGAACAATATGCCGAAGCACGCAAGAATCCACCCAAGATACCCAATTACAACTGGACCGAGCACAAATGGGCGTTCGGTGTTGATACCAATCGTTGTATCGGCTGTTTGCGTTGCGTGGAAGCGTGCAAGATGGAAAACAGCGTGCAGATGGATAGAAACCATACGCGCACTTGGGTCGAGCGCTACACATACCTGGAGGGTTCAGATCACGCGCTTGTCGACAGCATACACGATATCAAAAATGTGGTGCCCGGCAGCAAGGAGACAAGGTTTCTTTTTGACAACCGCTACAAGGATGCCAAGGTTACCAAATCGTTCTTTGTACCCAAGTTATGCAACCAGTGCGAAAAACCATCGTGCGTTCAGGTATGCCCGACCGGCGCTACTTATAAAACGCCAGATGGCCCGGTGCTGATCGATACGACATATTGTATTGGCTGCCAGTATTGCGTCCAGGCGTGTCCTTACGGTGCGCGCAGCTTCAATGAGGTAAGAGGCACCGCCGAGAAGTGCAACTGGTGCTACCACCGCATTACCAAGGGACTTAACCCGGCGTGCGTCGAGGTATGCCCGACCGGCTCACGGATTTTCGGTGATCGATTGGACCCGGAAAGCCCAATCAGCCAATTTATCCGCAATAACCGCGTGAATGTGCTGAAACCGGACATGGGCAACATGCCTAATGTGTTTTATGCAGGGATTGATAAGGAGGTTTTATAATGGAAGCGGACGTATTTCATCACATAGCCCCGTTTGTCGGATTCACTTATCCGAACGAAACCGAGGTGCCTTGGAGCGAACTTATCGTAATTTATCCCTACATCACCGGGCTGGTTGCCGGTGCGTTTGTGGTATCCAGCCTGCATCACGTATTTGGCATGGAGCGCTTCGCGCCGATTTCAAAGTTTGCATTACTGACATCGCTGTGTTTCATGTTTTTCGCGCCGACACCGTTGCTGTTTCACTTGGGTCAACCGACCCGCGCCTTGAATGCGGTATTGACACCGCACTGGACCTCGGCAATGGCGGCATTCGGCTATGTCGCTGGATTTTATATAGTCCTGCTACTGCTGGAAACCTGGTTTTCGTTTCGCGCCGACATTGTCGCGATGTCAAAATCTAGGACCGGCATCATGCAGAAAGTGTATCAAGCTCTCACACTGGGCTCAGATGATGTTTCCCCACGGGCACTCCACACAGACCACACCATTGCACGCAGGCTGGCAATGATCGGTATACCCGGTGCGTGCGGCTTACACGGTTACGTCGGGTTCCTGTTCGGGTCACTGAAAACACGCGAATGGTGGTCATCTGATCTGATGCCGATCATCTTCCTGTTGTCTGCCATCGGTTCAGGTGTCGGGCTGCTGATTGTGATCTATGTGATCACCTCCTGGTGGCGTAAAAAGCCTACAGACGAAGGTGCTATGGAAGGCTTGCTGTATGTATTGTGGACGGGCATTGTCATCGTGATGGTGATTGAGGCTCTGGAAATGGTACAAATGCTTTACAAGGCGCGTGAAGGTGTCGAGGGCGTGATGGAATTGATTGCAGGCCCGATTCACGTCGCCATGACAATTCAATGGGGCGGATCGTTCTTGGCATGGGTGATAACGTCAATGTTGATGCTGTTCGGCACGAGGGGCAAAAAACTGGTCTTCTGGTTGTTCATTAGCGGACTAGCCATGATGATTGGAGTGCTGGCGATGCGCTGGAACGTGGTGATTGGCGGGCAGGAATTGTCCAAGACCATGAGAGGCTTGCTAACCTACTACCCAGAGGTATATGGACGCGAAAGCTTGGTAACGGTCTCTGCGCTATTTACCGCACCGTTTGTCGTACTATATCTGGCTCAAAAGCTGTTACCAACCGTTTGGGAAACCGATTCACTCGATCCTGAAGAGCGGGTATTCGACGTTCATAAGGCTATTTGATATCCACAAAATAGCATAGGTACAGGGCATATCTTAAAATCCCGCCGTAATGGCGGGATTTTTTTTGGCTTGAATTTTGAGTGAACAATACTGATCGTGGATTTGCAAGCAGTGCCCGATTACGAAAAAACGGCACAAGCTCACGGGGACTTAACCCTAAGCCGGACGAGCCGGAGCCAAAATGGCGGTTTTGCGCATCAAAATTTATGATGCG
>CAIZNF010000486.1 GCA_903934275.1 uncultured Nitrosomonadales bacterium | reverse complement strand
TTTTTTCGATGTCCTTGCCGTAGCGCACCATATCTTCCACCGTGTCGCCGTGGTCGATGCGTGTAGTGTCCTGCTCAATGATCGGGCCCGCATCCAGCTCATCGGAAACATAATGACAGGTCGCGCCGATCAGCTTCACGCCGCGATGATAGGCCTGATGGTAGGGCCTGGCTCCGGCGAAGGACGGCAGGAAACTGTGGTGGATATTGATGATACGCCCGGCATAGCAGGTACATAAGTCCGGCGGCACGATCTGCATGAAACGCGCCAGCACTATGCAATCTCCTCGATACTGCTCGAACAGCACGGCGATCTTGTCGAATGCGTCGGCCTTGGCTTGCTCGTCATTGCTCGGCATATCGACGTAAACAAACGGGATGCCGTGCCATTCGACGAAACCGCGCAGATATTCATGATTGGAGATGACGCAGGGAATGTCCACCAACAACTCGCCGCTACGCCAGCGATGCAATAGATCGTTGAGGCAGTGATCCTGCTTGCTGACCAGCAGCACCACGCGCTTTTTTACGACAGAATCGCTGACATGCCAGTTCATGTGGAATTTTTCCGCCAGCGGCGCAAAGCGGTTGCGCAACTCTGCCGCATCGAACGGCAGCGAATCGGCTCGGATTTCCTGGCGCATAAAAAACTGCTGCGTCTCCAGATCGGTATGGTAGCTGGCCTCGACGATAAAACCACCATGCTGCGCGACAAAACCGCTCACCGCCGCGACGATGCCGACCCGATCCGGGCAGGAGATGGTCAGGGTGTAGCGGTGGGTGGTGGTCATATCGTTATTCCGTGGTTATGGTTGGAGAGATTTTAACGGATAACGGCGGAGGGTTTGTAAAAATTGGAGGTCTGGGCAAACTTGGCAAGGGCGTACAATGGCTCTGGTGTGCATAAAGCCGGTATTGGTGAAAGCAGGAATGTGCCAATAAGAGACATTTGAGGTTGCAATCCGCAGCCTGAATGCGGACGTTCAGGACTCATCTGATCGTGTCATTTTCGGTTATTGATGCTCGGCGGTTTTGGGTCAGTTGCAATTTTTCCCATAACCACGTTCCAAGCATTGTTGCATTGTTCGTCTCACATCATTAAGATAGCAATCAATTACTATCTTGGTGTTGTTTCGTGTCTGCTCAAAAAATAAAACTACTGTTGGTTGGGGTTGGGCTGCTAATTGTTTTTTCTTGGGTCGTCGTTACCCAAGGGCCGTTGGCTCCGGTCAAAATCACGGTCGAGAAAGTTCAAGTCGGCAATCTTGCCAATAGCGTGTTCGGTATCGGTACGTTGAGGGCTAGGCACAGTTACAACTTGGCACCCACCATAACGAGTCGAGTGAAAAGCGTGCAGGTCGATCAAGGGGATAGTGTTGTTGCGGGTCAGGTGCTGGCCGAAATGGATCCGGTCGATCTGGATGATAAGTTGGCGGGCAGCCAGCGTGTGGTTGAGAAAACAGCCAATGCAATTCTAGTGGCGGAAGCGCAACTCAGTGAAGCACAAAGCCGACTCAAAACTATCGCAGCAACTGCGACGCGGTATCAGGAGTTGCGTGAAGGAGGTTTCGTCAGCCAAGAGATGTTCGATGCTAAGCAGCACGAGAGGAATGCAGCCTCGTCGGCATTGGCAGCATCATCTGCGAATCTCGCCATTGCCCGCGATGAACATGCGCGAGCTCAATCCGATAAACGTGGTGTCGGGAAGGTGCGTGCGCAAACACACTTGCTCAGCCCGATCAATGGCGTGATCGCGGTAAGATTTGTTGAGCCTGGCAGCACACTCGTTGGTGGGCAGGTCGCTTTTCAAGTAATTGACCCAAATAATCTGTGGGTGGAAACGCGCATCGCGCAACAACAAGCGGGATTGGTTCGTGTCGGGCAAGTGGCAGAAGTCGTGTTGCGCTCACAACCGCATGCTCCACTTATTGGCAAGGTTGAACGCATCGATATGGTGAGCGACGCGGTAACCGAAGAACGTATCGTCAACGTTTTACTAAATAGCGCTCAAACCAGCATCGGCGAATATGCGGAAGTCACGCTCAAGCTGGCTGAATTGAATGACACGCGCAGCATCCCCAGTGCCGCCCTTAAACGAGTAGATAAACAGGATGGTGTATGGGTCTTGCAGGATGGCAAGGTAGCGTTCAAGCCCGTTAAGATCGGCCTTGCCACCATGGATGGCCGCATCCAAATACTGGATGGCCTAAGCGATGACGATGAGGTGATCGTGTATAGCCAACAGGCATTGCGCGCTGACCTCAAAGTCAAAGTCGTGCCCGAACTGGTGCAACGCTAAACCATGATCAATCTGGCGGGGCGCGACATTCTGCATGGCTGGGGAAAATTCGTTTTCACCGGCGTTGGTTTGGGTTTGCTGATCGGTGTGACGCTGACCACGGCAGGCGTTTATCGCGGCATGGTGGATGATGCGCGTGTGCTGATCGAGAATGCGGGTGCCGATCTGTGGGTGGTGCAGCAGGACACCTTAGGGCCATATGCCGAGCCCTCCAGCGTGCATGATGATGTGGCCAAAGATTTGCTGGGCATACCAGGTATACGGGAAACTGGCAATGTCACCTATCTGACGATGCAGATACGTTATAACGGCAAAGAGATTCGCGTCATGCTGGTAGGTTTTGAGGCGGGCAAGCCGGGCGAGCCGGCTTATCTTGTCGCAGGCCGTCCCATCACGCGCTCGCACTACGAAGCACTGGCCGACATCAAGACCGGTCTTGCGCTGGGCGACACAGTCACCATCCGCCGTCATGAATATACTGTTGTCGGCTTAACGCGCCGCATGGTCTCTTCCGGTGGCGATCCGATGATTTTCATCCCGCTCAGGGACGCGCAGGAAGTGCAGTTCCTCAAAGACAACGATGCGCTAGTCAACGAACGGGCGCGCACGGCTGCGAATCCCGCCTTCAATCGTCCGGGTGTTCCCGGCTTGTTGGAGGCGATACAAGCCAGCCAGACCTCTGGCCACTTTGTGAATGCCGTACTGGTGCGCACCGTGCCGGGCAGTGAGGCGGCAGTATCCGAACAGGTCGTGCGTTGGAAACACCTGCAAGCCTATTCCAAAGATCAGATGGACGAGATTTTGGTGGCGCGCCTGATCGCTACTTCGTCCAAACAGATATTCATGTTTCTTGTGATTCTCGCTATCGTCAGTGCGGCCATCGTCGCCTTTATTATTTTCACCATGACCATGAACAAGGTGCGCGAAATTGCAGTGCTCAAACTGATCGGGGCGGCCAACAACACCATTAGCGGCATGATTCTGCAACAAGCTTTGGGTTTGGGTTTGATTGGTTTTTTGGTGGGTAAATTGTCGGCGACGCTGTGGGCTCCCCTGTTTCCAAAATATGTTTTGCTGCTGTCGGGCGATGCCGTTCTGGGGTTCTTTCTGGTGATGCTCATGTGCGCGCTTGCCAGCATCTTCGCTATTCGGGCTGCGCTTCGTATCGACCCCGCAACGGCGATTGGAGGTTGAAATGGGTGAGCCTGCCATTCATATCGAGAATCTGAAAAAACGCTACGGCGAGGGCGATACCGCCGTGGATGCGCTCAAAGGCGTGGACATGACCATCTGGCCGGGCGAGGTGGTGGGACTGGTCGGTCCCAGCGGTTCCGGCAAGAGCACGCTGCTCAAATGTCTGGGGGCAGTTATCGAGCCTACCGCTGGACGCATGACGTTGGGCGGGCAAACTATTTTCGACGAGGCATGGAAGATCGAAGATTTGCGCACACTGCGTCGCGACCGCATCGGCTTCATCTTCCAAGCGCCTTACCTGATTCCATTCCTGGATGTTACCGACAACGTGGCTTTGCTGCCGATGTTGGCGGGCGTGTCGAATATCGACTCGCGTCTCCGCGCACAGGAGTTGTTGGCGGCACTGGATGTGGGTCACCGTTCCAAGGCGGCTGTTTCTCAACTTTCGGGTGGCGAGCAACAGCGCGTTTCCATCGCGCGCGCATTGGCCAATCATCCGCCCATCATCCTTGCCGATGAACCGACTGCGCCGTTGGATAGCGAGCGCGCGCTCAACGTGGTGCGGATTTTGAATCAGATGGCGGAGCAATATCAAACCGCCATCATCGTCGTGACCCATGACGAAAAGATCATCCCCACATTCAAGCGCATTTATCACATTCGTGATGGGCGTACTTATGAAGAAGCTGGCGAAGGCCGGCATGTTTAACGATTTATTCAAAGGAGAGAACTATTGAATCAAGAAATAGTAAAAAAACGCATGAGTTCGGAAGAGCGCCAGGGCGAGATCATCCGCGTGGCGGTGGAGTTGGCATCCGACAAGGGCGTGGACAGCGTCACCACACAAGATATGGCCGATGC
>CAIZNF010000485.1 GCA_903934275.1 uncultured Nitrosomonadales bacterium | reverse complement strand
ATATTGGGAATTCGCGTTTCTGTATCAGGAAAATGAAAAACTTTTCCTTCCAGCAACAAAAATCAAGAGTTGTGGGGTACATGCCAAAAATTCAGGGAGTAAGTTTTTAAAAAACAGGGGTTTTCTGACAGGCACTACTTAGTTGTTACACCAAAGCCTGTCGAACCACAGTTTCCTTACCACTGCGGGCTTTCGACAAGCTCAGGCCGAACGGTTTGAGGTGGAAAATTAACGGCGTTTCTATCTGTAATCGAAATAACATGCACTGTGCCCACGGCATTATTTTGTGCGCTATCATCGCGGCATGGACTATCAGGCAAAACTAAAAGTACCATTCGGCGTGCTCGGTATCCGCTGCACCGGCGATACGCTGACCGGCATCGACTTTCTGCCAGCAAGCGAAAAGCCACAGCGTGTAACCAGCGCATTTGCCCAAACCGTGTGCGAACAGTTGTTGCGTTATCTGGCAAATCCGGACGTGCAGTTTTCTGTGCCGCTTAAACTAAACGGAACCCCGCACCAGCAAAAAGTCTGGCAGGCTATGTTGGACATCCCGCGCGGCCAAACGCGCAGCTATGGCGAATTGGCAACAGAACTGAAATCCTGTGCGCAAGCCGTTGGACAAGCCTGTGGAGCAAACCCGATCCCCGTCATCGTTCCCTGCCATCGTATCGTAGGCAAGGGTGGCTTGGGCGGCTTTGCCCATCACACCAGCGGTGCGCATTTGGACATCAAGCGCTGGCTGCTGGTGCATGAGGGGGTGTTATGAAATCCGTTCACACGGAGATTCTTGGCTTCGTTCGTGGTGAGCTTGTCGAACCATGAATGGCCCTTCGACAGGCTCAGGGCGAACGGCCTTCTATGCATAAAGTCATATGAACAACGCCGACCTCCTCGATGAATTCAGCGACAACCTGTGGCTGGAAGACGGCCTGTCGCGCAACACGCTGGACAGCTACCGGCGTGATCTGACCAAGTTCGCCGCGTGGCTGGCAAAGCAGCGCGATGCCTCCATCCTGCAAACCACGCACGGCGATATACAGGGCTATCTCGCCCATCTTGTCACCGTACAAAAAGCCAAACCGAGTAGCACCGGGCGCAACATCTCAAGCCTCAAGCGACTATTTCGCTACCTGCTGCGGCAAGGCAAAATCTCCACCGACCCCACGCTGCAAATCGATACGCCCAAACTGCCGCGCAACCTGCCCAAGAGCCTCACAGAACAGGATGTCGAACAGCTGCTCAACGCGCCGGACAACCAGACTCCATTGGGTTTGCGCGACCGCACCATGTTTGAAGTGCTGTACGCTACCGGTCTGCGGGTATCGGAATTAGTCACGTTGCGCATCACCCAAGTGAGCATGGATATGGGCGTGGTGCGCGTGATGGGCAAGGGCAGCAAGGAGCGCATGGTGCCGCTCGGCGAAGAAGCACTGGACTGGCTGCGCCGCTATTTGGCGGATGGGCGCGGTGTGTTGCTTGGCAAGCAGGTGGCCGATGCGCTGTTTGTTACCGCGCGCGGCGGAGGCATGACACGCCAGATGTTTTGGTATCTGATCAAGAAACATGCAAAAGCAGGGGGGCTGAACAAGCAGTTGTCCCCGCATACCCTGCGCCACGCCTTCGCCACGCATCTGCTAAATCACGGTGCGGACTTGCGCGTAGTGCAGATGTTGTTGGGTCACGCGGATATTTCCACTACTCAGATTTACACCCATGTCGCGCGGGAACGGCTCAAGCAGTTGCACAAGAAGCATCATCCGAGAGGTTAGCGATACTGTATCCACTTCCTTTATCCTGAGTCGGACGAGCCGGAACAAAGAATGTAGGTCGTTCTCTGCCCGACATGGTGGGCAGAGCACACCCCACGGTTTTGTTGAAAAATTCTCGTCACGTTTTGACATCATTTAACAGGCGGAGAGACTAGAAAAAGCTGCGAAATAAAAATCCAGTCCGCCCACACGTACTATCTTTTCTTACCACACGACGCACCGATCTTGGGGCACTGAGCCGCTATCGGACATTCATCGCATCGGGGTGCGTTCGGAGTGCAAACCTCGCGCCCAAGAGAAATCATATTCACATGCAGCGAGTGGCAAAGCTCGGGCGGGATTTTGGATTGCAGGCGATCCATATCGCGCGGCGCGCAGTGCTTGTCTTTTTGTGTCGGCCTGACCCAGCCGAGACGCTTGGCGATTCGCCAGCAATGTGTGTCCACGGGAAAAACCTGCCTGCCCAGCGAATACATCAAAACGCAGCGCGCTACTTTCTTGCCGACTCCCGGCAGCGACAGCAAAAAGGCTTCAGCCTCTTCATCGCTCATCTTGCGCAATGGCTTCAGGGTCGGCGCGCCGAACTTTGCCACGATCACGTCGAGAAGATCGCGGATCGCCTTCGCCTTCTGGTTCGACAGCCCGCCGCTGACGATAGGCTGCGCGATATATTCGGCGGGCGCTTCGGCGATTTGGTAATGGGTAGGAAAGGTCTCTTTCAGCGAGCGGAAAGTGCTGCGGTAGCTCGCCTCGCCAGTCTTGGTGCTGCAAATGATGAACAGCAGCTCGTCCAGCGGGTCTTTGAGGTTGTAGTGGTTGAAGTCGCGGTAGCGTTTTTTCAACGCTGCTGCGACATCAAAAACAAACAGAGGATATTATCGCGAAGCCATGTCGGCAGTTTACAGATTTCACGGGCTGGTTCGGATAGGATAATTATTTCAGTTTCCTGCAATGTAAACCTTGGAATTTAATAATTGACCCGTCCGCGTGAGCCGAATACAATTCTCCCAAATTGGGAGAGCCGGTATGCGGGTAATTGCCAAGAGTACGTTGGTCAAATTTTGGTGCCAGCCTGAGTATGCCGATGCCAAGGGCGCTTTGCAAAGCTGGTACGACGAGGCGACCAAAGCGAGCTGGCAAATTCCGCGAGACATCAAGGAGCAGTATCGCAGCGCGAGCATCTGCGGCAACAACCGTGTGGTGTTTAACATCGCCGGGAACAAATACCGCCTGGTTGTTGAAATGCAATATCGAACCGGAATGACGTGGGTGAAATTCGTTGGAACCCATGCGCAATATGACAAAATTATCGTGGAGACCGTCAATGAATATTAAACCTATCCGCAACGACGACGACTTGCGCACCGCATTCAAGCGGCTGGAGAAGGTGTATCAGGCACAAGAGGGGACGCCACAGGCGGACGAGGCGGAAATTCTTGTCACGCTCATCGAAGCCTATGAGCACAAGCATTTCCTGATTGGCGCGGTCGATCCGGTCGAAGCCATCAAATTCAGAATGGAACAACAGGGGCTTACCCAGAAAGACCTTGAGCCTTATATCGGCTCAAGCGGGCGCGTTTCCGAAGTGTTGAACCACAAGCGCAGGCTCAGCCTGCAAATGGTTAAGCGGCTGCACGACGGGCTGAATATCCCATATGAAAGTTTACTGTCAGCTGCGTAGCTTGGTGATGCTGACCACTCTGCTTTTGGTTTAGTGCGTGGGTGCGCAACTTCGTCGCGCAGCAAGGCGTGGATGAAGCCACTGTCTTGCAAAAAGACATAGAACAAAAGGCGGTGGTGTTTGTATGGCGGTGGGCGAGTATTTGCCGGAAGGCTTGATTGCAGCTTGCCGAACGATATTGCTGAATCGCATTATTCATCGTATTTTTAAAAACACAGTTAACAACTCCATGAGGAGATAAGCCATGTCCCAACTGACTGCCAACGATCTAAAAACAAAAGGCATCGCCGCCATTGAGGCCGTGCTGACCGAGCGGCAGGAAGCGATTGTCTCGGTGCGTGGCAAGGATCGTTTCGTGGTGATGGAAATCGAGCAATATCACTACCTGCGCGAGTGCGAACTGGAAGCGGCGCTGGCCGAAACGCGCGCCGACATCAAAGCTGGGTGCTTCGTGAAGGAATCGCCAGCAGCGCACGTCAAGCGGGTAAAGAAGATTGCCGGTGCCTGAGGCGCATGAACAGGAATCTGAAACGCGCAAGCATTCCATCGCCCCCTCGCCCGCAGGCGGGAGAGACCGCAGTCGCCAATTTTTTTCGCCCGAATTGAGCCCCATGAACCGGAGGAGTACAGTAGCAGTGTTCGCGATAGCCGCAGAATTGCCGCATATCCTTTGGTGCTGCGAAGCCCGTGGGAGAGACTGGCGCT
>CAIZNF010000484.1 GCA_903934275.1 uncultured Nitrosomonadales bacterium | reverse complement strand
CAGAGAGAACGCTTCTCCAGCGCGCCTCATTTCCCAGCATGAAATCGAGTTGAGCGCGCGGATGCCACCGGTTAGAGGCTCCAAATCTGAACGGCGGTAAGTGTGGCCTGACATGGTTTTCCCTTCATATTCATTCTCCTAAACGGGAGAAAATTTCGTTGTAAACAGCAATCAATTCTTTTTTGGCGCTGACGACTGATTTTGAAACACTATCCATTTCAACCACCGCCTTCCCCTCTGCAACCGCGCTATTGAAAACGGCACAGGTGGTGATGTAATTTTCCGCAACGTCAAAGCCAGCATAGTGGCTCAACGTGTCGTGAACATTTTCAAGTTCGCGTTTTCTCACGCTTTGCAGCGATGCCACCCCATTTATGACTATCAGGACTTTTAGCTTGGGGTTGTTCACCCTTGCAAGCTCAATCATCCCCATGTCGTCACCCCCCATATCGCGTGAAAAGCCCCAAATGTCAAAATTCGAGGGGCGCAGGGGAATCACCCATAAATCGGATAGCGATATGGAGGCTATCAACCCGATGTCGTTGTTGCCCGGCGTGTCAATAAAAACGGTGTCGCAAAATCCTGAAATTTTGTTGATGCGATTGTCAAACATGGCTTTGTCAAATCCATCCATCGTGCGCCATGAGTGTGAAAATCGCACGTCAATAAAGGGTTCAACTCTCCTTACTTCCCTTTGCATCCCCCATTGCGAGACAGATGCTCTTGGATCACCATCGATCAACACTGTAGCCACGCCAGTCCGACGGCGCATGACCGTAAAGTTGGAGATCAACGTTGACTTGCCCGCTCCGCCCTTGTTGCTTCCAATTGTTATGATTGGCATGGTTGAGCTAATCCCAATAGCCTGGCTCATCCTGGTAGGCGTATTTCATCGCATCTTCCAGTGACATATAGTAAAAAGTCACGCCTTCGATTTTCATGCTGCCATCTGGGTTTTCAAGGTGGCCCGCAAGTTTCTGATACACGGGATCATTTTCGTCGAATGGCACGTCTACATATATACGCCCCGATGACGCTATGCCTGATGGAAGTGCGCAAGGCTGCCATTGGATTCCATTGGCATCTAGCCAAGCCGTCATATCCACGAACGGTTTGTATTGTTCAAAATCCATCAACATATCGTCGAGCGACATTGATGAATTAAAAAAGCTGAGGCACAAAACATCACGCTGTTTCTCTCGTGCAATTTTGTCGAGGTATTGGATTAGTTGCGGCATAGGTAAATTCTTTCAGATTGTAGGTTGGCAATTCAGCCGACTCGAAATTGAGTGATATTTTTCATCTGCCGTTTCAATGATAAGCCTTGTCCCACTTAACGATGGATGAAAACAGTGACAAATACTTCGCTTCAATGCAACGGCGGGCAGCATCCTCCGCACATTTTCTTGCCTCGGCGCGGGTGGTCGGCCCACCAGGTTTTTCGTTTGATGATTCGAGTTGTTTCCCAGTCTCCATGTCATAGACAACCCACCACCAACTTCCATCACTTAGCTCGTAAGTACGAATAAAAAGACCATGCCATCTCGCTCTATCGTCTTCATCACTGTACCAAGGCGACCAAGGATTCCAAGTCACCGCTTTCGGTTGGGTATTCATTCTGTAAATCTCTAAAATTGTTCGACGATAAACATTTGCGTCGTGCCTTTGAGTGCAAACTCAAATTACAAAATCCCCGGAACGATGGGGTATCACTTCGATCCAGATCGAACGGAGATTCAGCATTCCCCAGAACCCAACATCGGCATGATCCCAAAGTTCGTGAAACAGATAGCATTGGTGAAAATGCTGCATTTGCGAACCTTCGCACTCGCCAAGATCGCTATGGTTCTGTCCGTCATCCAGTCCCCACGGTTCTTTTTCCGCTGTGTCGTACTTTCCGCAACACCAAAGTTTTACGTGAATTTCAAGTGGCTCCATGAGGTAGTCCTGCCCCCATGTGGCTTGGTCGTAAGCGGGGCGTTCAGCGTCAGCTCCGATTTCAAGCCAGAGGACAATATCGCCGTCATCCCATTTATCCCATTCCACGCCGGAAGGATTGAACCCTTCCAAACGCTCATGCATACCGTCAATCTTCTGCTGGAGTATTTTTTCTAATTCCTGTAGCCGCGTGTTGACGTGGCGCAACCGGTTCATTTCCTCCTCTTTCAACTCGGTGCGCCCCAGTGATTTATTGATGCGAGAAGATAATTTATCCCCCTCACTTCCTGCCGAGCGCAGATACTTTTTCAGACGTGCTTCTGTCTCTGTGAGTTTCTTTCCGACTTTTGCGTAATAGCGGCGCAGCGGTAACGGCACATCCTCTGCCGATGAGAGCTGCGTGAACGCTTCACCAGCGGAATTGATTTGAATACAGGGCATCCCGCGAAGCTCGTCAAGCAAGCGAGTGGCGCCGTTAAGCGGTTCTAAATCGGCGGGATGATAGGTTGGTTTAGACATGGAATTTTCTTGTGGTGATCCCAATCAGCCTGACTTTAATCGGGTGCAAAGAGATTTTATTGCTTAAGTGCGACAAGTCATGGCGCAGCCGGTTACATTTATTTTGCGCTTTCCTTGATTGCGAATAAGCCACATCGCACATATAATCACAAAATCTGATAATCATGCCAATGGAGTATTCTTATGACGACTCGTTCAATTACCGCTACGCACCTTGCCCGGAATTTTTCCGACTTGATCAATCAAGTGCGCTATAAGCATGTCACCTTGGAAGTGATGCGAGGGAAGGAGCTGATCGCTTATGTGAGTCCAGCTCCCTTGTCTGCGGGTTACCCCATCAACCAATTGGATCGTTTACTGGCAACGCTCCCTGGTTTATCCGCTGGGGATGCTCAGAATTTTTTGGATGATATTCATCATGGGGTGGCGAGTCAGCCGGTGGAGGGTGACGCATGGGCCTCTTGATTGATACGGATGTGTTGGTGCTTGCTGAGCGCACCAAATCTTCACTTGATTTTTCTCGTTACGTCGAATACGGCGAAGCCTATATAAGTGTCGTCACCGCATCGGAACTATTGGTCGGTGTCCATCGTGCATTGGATGAGAGTGTTCGCAGCCGCCGCTTGGCTTTTGTTGAGGGGATTTTGTCGGCACTTTCCGCGTTGCCTGTTGATATTGAGACCGCCCGTATTCATGCCCAGTTGGTCGCGCAAATTCCGCGCAACGAAACTGTAGGTGCCCATGATGCGTTAATTGGAGCAACGGCTTTACGGCATGGTCACACCGTGCTGACCAATAACGGCAAGGATTTTTGCAAGCTGCCTGGTTTGGTTGTGATTGATTACGTGGTTGCGCCAATCTCCCTCCCCAACCCTCCCCCAGAGTGAGAGGGTGCAAACGAATTGCTTCGCGAGTTTCACGTTAATCGCCACGCATGAGTTCGGCAATGCGCAAACTCTGATACCACTCATTATAGATGCGCACAAAGCGTGTGGTGATTGCACGGATAAGCGCGACACGCTGATCGCTCTCTTTCAAAAGATAATAAAAATCACTCTGATCAAGTGCGGATGCTTGCCAAGCCAGCCAATCATCAGCTATGAAGCTTGCATTTCTCAGATCAGATTCACTGTTCATGTAATAGCGTCGCTCAATATTCGATAACCTGAACTCAGTCAGTTTATTTGAAGGCATCGAATCACTGTCCGCGCGATTGGCTTCTAGTGGCCAGGCACGCAAGTTGCCAATTGACCTATGCCAAACCTTAATGATCTGCGGTATGTTGTGATAAGGGTTTCCAGAATCATTTTGCAAGAAGTTTTGCGGGTGAATATGGTCATAATCCCAAGGACGATTTTTATCCTCAAGACATTCCGGTTGTGATGGATCAAAGTCATTAAACCATTTGATCATCCAATGGCGTTGCGCGTACAGCAAAACGGAATGGTTGCTCCATAATTTGGTGCTAATAAATTTATGCCATGTGCCCTTATAAATATCTTCCGATTGATTTTCCAAATGCGCTTGAAATAATGTCCTGACTTGCTCTGGCAGCGTTTCTGAAAATCCCTTCCAAATATCCCAGTTTCCCCACAAATCCGATTTCTGATTTTCAATATTTTCAAGGACTCGCCTTTCGATTATGAGCTTCAAATCATCGGGAGAAATTAGCGGGATCATCGGAAGCACGCCGCGCTCGTCGATCTTTAATAGTTTTCCGAAGCGCCTGCTATCGAAGAAATGATCAATATCAATTTCGCTTGAATTGTTGAGATCAGCCCACAGGCGCAATACGGCAGAGGCGCCCCGATCTGGTGAGAACCAAGCCAAGGCCGTAAGAAACCCCAATGCTTTTTGGCGGCGATCATCTGAGATATTGAATGCATCGCTCCCTTTGATGTGCAGGAGATCAAGCCAGCGAAGGAGCAAAAAGAATACTTCGGGTGCTTGTTGCGCAAGCTCGGTGGCCAATACGGGTGGCAAGCTATATTCACCAACCGTTAAAAACTCATGTGCTTTTTCAAATAGGATACCTCCCTGTATGCCACCGGATGCGCCACCGCTAATAAAACCTTTCAGGTCATCTGAAAATGTTTTGTGATTCCGGTCCAGCCCTCTCATCAGTCGGCGAAAATCTCGCACCGATGGAGCGGATGGAAGCTTGGCTTCCGATGTCCTGTATCTGGCCAACACGAGGCGTGCACAAAAAAGCACAAGGCGCGAAGGGGTGAGCATTTTGTGACGAATTTTTTCGATTTCTATCGGGGCATTTGACCAAGCTGCTTTTAGCATTGAGTAAATAAGCTCCTCGCCTTGTAGCGGCGTGCCTTTGCTATTGATACGAACGAACAAAGTTTCAACCGGGTCAGCGCGCTCGTTTTGTTCTTGCCCATCGTCTGGCATCGTACGTTTATTTATGTCGAGTATCTGAACGGGAATGCCATAGACGCTCTGTAAATTTTCGATTGCTTCCATCAGTAATTTGAATCGCGAAAACAGTTCAGATGTTGGGCTTTCCAGTGCCTGCTTGACAGATGCCTGCTGCTCACAATGCCATAAGTTTTGGACACCCGCATCAGCCACATTCCAGAACGTCGTCTTTGTTAGATATTTGAGGATCAATGCGCCTTGCTTAGCAATATCAGCGGGTGCCTCTTTTGCAGCCCGTATCAAAAGTGCCACGGGGATTGGTGCGATGGCATCCCATGGCCAGGCATCCTTTAACAGAATTTCGCTGATCTTTTGATCATGATGGCCGGATGCTATACTGTAAGCGTAAAGCCATTCACGAGTTTGTTTGAGGTGGAGAGTTGGCCGTTGATAATCGCGCATATAACCCCATGGGTGTGCTTTGGTCAGAGCACGAAAAACAAATTCAACATCCCGCTTCTGTGGTGGCACTGCCAAATCAACCCAAAGAGCGCCTTTCACTTTGTCATCATCTGCTCTACCGTCGCGCCAAAGATCAAGATAGCCCAAGGCAATGGCGGTAGCTCGCTGTTGTCCATCCAGTAGGTAGTGGGTGCTTTCCGAAATGCCTTCCTCTTGATATTTTTGTTTCGCCGTGCCCAGATCTTTTGCGCCAATAATCGGTGAAACCAGAAATGCGCCCACTGGAAATCCTTGTATGAGTGAATCCCATATTTCTTCAACTTGCTGTGTCTTCCAAACTGCGCCCCGCTGTAGGGCAGGCAATCCAGCAACGATAGAAGCCGCCTGAACGAGCCGGTCATCGGCGATCTGCCAAGCTGCAATTTCCGGCAGGCTAAGAATGTTTAGTATTTTTGAAGATAGATTTTTTTTGTTGTCGGACATGTGTTGTCACCGATGAAATTATTGTTGAACATCTAGCTGTTGCACGCAGAAATCGAGTGAGTGAGGCAATTATCCAGTCAGTCGCGGCAGTATGTGTCGCAGATAAACAACCAATGTGCTAAAAAATGGAACCTCATGACGAAATGCGGCGCACTGCATGCACCATGTCTAACAACTCACCGGCAACATGCCGGATTGCTCATCAATCTTGAGTTCGACATACAGATTGCCGATCCGCAGCAAATCGCGCCAATCCAAAGGGCAATTGTCATAAAGCTGGTGAAAGGTGTAGCAGTGACGCTCACCTGCAAGGCATATGACCGATACGGCGTGGTCAATATGGGTGGCACCGAAGCCCCAGTCACGTTCACGCTCTTCGTGGACGAAGTGGCTGCTCTGAAATTCCATCAGGATGTTGTCGTCCTCATCTTCATGTTCCGGGTCATCTTCGCGCAAGTAAAAAGTGATGACATATTCCAGATTAAATTCGTTCATCCAGTCCAATGGATCATCTACCCGTGTTTGCAGCTCTGTATATTTGGCATCCAGTATGGGCAGGAATTTATCTTCAAGCTGACGCAGCGTTTCATTTAATTTGAGTAGCCATGCTTTTTCATCAGCGGACAATTCGCTGGTTTGAGTGCGCGGAGCCGTGAAGCTGTGCTCTTGCCATGCGTCTATGTTTTCGTTACGGCTTAGTTTGTAGTTGAATTTCATATACACACCGTGCATTGATTTTTGATAGATTTTAATCGCCGACTGTGCTTCACAGTGGCGCAATGTCACTCATTACAAATAGAGTCACACGCAATTCTTCTCCCATTGATTCATCTGCCACCGTGCCTATGATGATGAATTGATTTTTTACGGCAGCAAATTTCACGCATTCCAGCACCATTGCTATATCTTTGAGCTTCAACAAACTGGTGGAAGTGATATTGATCATCACGCGGCGGACATAGGCCATATCTACACTTTCCATTTGTAGGCTGGAAATAGCGCGTTCTGTGGCGACCCTCGCACGGTCTTGGCCTGATGAGACCGCAGACCCCATTGTGACCATGCCAGCGCCTGACAAAAAAATTCGCGCGTCAGCAACGCCGATGTTTATCATTCCGTTCACCGTGATGATTTCGGCGATTCCCGCAACCGCCCTGTGCAATGAAACATTGGCAGCAGTGAAGATTTCTGGCGCGGCGGCGTCATTGCCCAGTACCTCCATCAACCTGGTATTAGGCACGACAATCATGGTATCCACATATTCAGACAGCGCCTTGATGCCTTCATCGGCGTATTGATTACGATTTCCTTCGAGGGCAAGCGGTTTGGTGACCACTGCGACCGTCAGAGCCTTCATCTCTCGTGCGATTTGCGCAACGATAGGTGCAAAGTCGGTTCCAGTGCCGCCGCCCATCCCCGCCACAAGAAACACCATATTTGCATCCTTGATCAAATCCAGAATACGTTTACGGACTGCTGCGTTATCAACTGAGGGCTTGGCATCGGCTCCTATCTGCAACCTGGTGTTTGCCAGGCTGTGGCACAACGCCTGTGCAT
>CAIZNF010000483.1 GCA_903934275.1 uncultured Nitrosomonadales bacterium | reverse complement strand
TGGTTTGCGACAACCAACTCTTCATAAAACCCACGCAGGGCGGGAGAGCTTTTATCGACCAGGTCATTGAAGCCCCTGCTTACCCAGGTGCAAAACCAAGTTTTCTAATTGAAGACAAATTTGAAGATCAAGAGTGGCTCAGTAATTTGGTGAGACTCACGGCCAAAGAACTGCCAACACCCAAACCCAAAAAGAAAAAGACCTCCTAGCAGCTTGTCGGAGAAGTCGCGGTTCTGTCTAATTGAATGGCTAAAGCCAGTAAATTTTAGCGCGAAACCATTCGTATTGCCCAGAAAACGCTAAATACTTTGCGCTTTTGCGGCTTTGCGTCGTGGTCTTAATCGACAATCATCATCAACTGGAACGATGTGCTTGATGATGATCTCATTTTCGCCGACAACGACGTGATCTATTAGCAACCGAATAACTTCCCTTTGTAACTCTGGCGTTGGATTGTCCAGGTTAGCCTGAATACGTTGGCAGAACATTTCAAAATTATCCATCAAGTGCTGTTTGGCTTGAACCAGACGACCTTGTTGGAAAAGCTCTTGGATACGCTCCTGAATGGTTTTCTGCTGCTGTTGTAAACATTGTTTTCGTGCCAGATAAACTGTTTTGTCGAGTTGTTCTTCCTGAAATAAATCCAACAAACGTTCCTGCTGTCGTTCCAATGTTTTCAAGCGGTTTTCTAAGCGTTCATTTTCATTCTGTTCGATACCTGTTGGAACTGCCTTTGATGCGTCGTTCCATGCCTGAGAAATTAACTTAGGATTTTGTAGGAGTTCTATGATGGCATTCCAAACTAACGGTTCGATCATTTCAGCAGGAAGACTGCAAGTGTGTTTTGGCACATCTGGTGGACAATGCGTCGCACCATAATTGCATCCATAAGTGGCTTTGCTATCAACGAACCTGCGACCAATGAGTGTATGCCCACAAATACCGCACACTAACAAACCTCGTAACAAAAAGAAGTGCTGTTGATTGTTTCGAGATGCGAATTTCTGGTTATTTTTCATGCGTTCCTGGGCTACTTGCCATGTCTCCTGGTCAATAATGGCTGGTACTCGGATCGTAATCCACTCTTCCGCAAGTCGTGGAGTTCGGATAGGGTGCTTACGTTTCCCATGTCCATTCTTCCGAGTTTGGCCTACTTCATTGTACGTCTTTTGTGTGCGGTTATAGTATGCTTCGCCAGTATATTGAACCTGTTTCAGGATGTTGCCAACCAGACTATTGTGCCAGCGTTTGCCTTGACGAGTTGGTACCTGTGCTTCTGTCAATAGGTCCGCTATTTTCCGGATGCTTACCGGTTCAGCTTGCGTATACATGGCAAATATCTGTTGCACAATCAGCGCTTCGGCTGTTTCTATTTCCCAATGACCACCCTTGGAGCCATCTTTTGGAACATACCGATAGCCATAGGGTGTAGTAGGTTGCACCATTCGCCCTTGGCGGGCGCGGTGCAAGCGTCCACGGCGCATCCGTTCAGCGATAATTGCCCGTTCATACTCTGCAAACAACCCTTGAATGCCAAACAACAACTGGCTTTGGGGATTATCACTCACAGGAGGCTGATTTACAAATACAACTTCGATATCTGCTTGACGAAATTCTTCCAGCAAGAGTATTTGCAACGTGTATTGCCTGGCTAATCGATCTGGGCTCAGGCAGATGATTGCATCAAAGACCCCTTCGCTAACCTGATCTCTTACACGATCCAGGCCAGGGCGATCGAGTTTGGCGCCACTGACTGCCTCGTCTAAAAAGTACAGCTCTTTCTTGAGCGCATATCCCTGGCGCTCTGCATAGACTTCAATGGCTGCCACCTGACTCGCAATCGTGGCTTCCTGCTCCTGGTGGTGAGTTGAGACACGGGCATACAACGCTGCTGTTCGTTTCATTGGGAACCTCCGGTTTGTCTTTTTCCTGGCTCAGTTTTTGAAAAGCGAGGCATAAACGCTTAATCGCTTCACGATGAGGTTGGCGCTCCAAACGCACCTGCCATTCTTTTGCGGATTTCATTGGCAATCTCCTGAACATATTGCTTCAATTTCTTCAGGATAGCCCAATTTATCCGTCGCGACGCGGACGACCTCGCTTTGTTTTGGGACAGACGGGAAGTTCTATTCGGTTGGTAAAGTGCAGAACTTTATTTACGTCGTTTGTGACCACGACGCTTTTGCGTGAGCTGCCTTTGCATAAATATT
Organism: uncultured Nitrosomonadales bacterium; assembly: GCA_903934275.1. Taxonomy (GTDB): domain Bacteria; phylum Pseudomonadota; class Gammaproteobacteria; order Burkholderiales; family Gallionellaceae; genus Gallionella. Next base: position 406 of record CAIZNF010000483.1, on the reverse strand, counting down.
CACCCGAAGACCGCCTGATCTACGCCCGCCGCCTCGTCGCCGAGCGCTGCATCTACGGTGTTGATAAGAACCCGCTGGCCGTTGAGATTGCCAAGCTCTCGCTCTGGCTAGTGACGATGGCCAAGGACCTGCCCTTCAGCTTCCTCGACCACGCCCTCAAATGCGGTGACTCGCTGGTCGGCTGCAGCGAGGATGACTTTTTGCGCTGGGCACACGGCTACCAGGCCAGCGCCATGACGCTCTTTGATGAGCAGCTCCGTCTGCAATTGGAGACCGCCCGCGCCAAACGCCGCGAGTTGGAAAGCTTCGTGGTCAATGACGCCCAGGACTCTACGCGCAAGGCCGGCCTGCTCAAGGAAGCCGATGCCGCCATGGCTCACATCTGGCGCGGCGCGGACCTGCTGAC
>CAIZNF010000482.1 GCA_903934275.1 uncultured Nitrosomonadales bacterium | reverse complement strand
CGATGCCATCATCAACTACATCCGCCGCAATTACGGCATGCTGATCGGCGAAACTACCGCCGAAAATATCAAAAAAACTATCGGCTCCGCTTTCCCCGGCAGCGAAGTGCGCGAGATGGAAGTGAAAGGGCGCAATCTGGCGGAAGGTGTGCCGCGCAGCTTTACCATTTCCAGCAATGAAATTCTTGAAGCGCTGACCGACCCGCTCAACAGCATCGTCAGCGCGGTCAAAACTGCTCTGGAACAAACCCCGCCGGAACTCGGCGCGGACATCGCCAACAAGGGCATGGTGCTTACCGGTGGGGGTGCGTTGCTGCGCGACCTGGATCGTTTATTGATGGAGGAAACCGGCTTGCCTGTGTTGATCGCGGAAGATCCTCTGACCTGTGTAGTGCGTGGTTCTGGCCGCGCGCTAGATAATATGGACAACAAATCATCCAACATTTTTACGACAGAATAATTATTTCTGGGGAGTAGTAAAGTGGGAAATTTCCGGGGGGTGGGAAGCGGGGAGTGGAAAAACCTGCTTCCCCACACTGACCACTACCTGCTTTCCGCTACCCGGTAAAGATGGACAGCACGCAATCTTTCCAGTTTTTCAATCGCGGCCCCAGCCCCGCAGTGCGGCTGGTGTTCTTCTCGGTGCTTTCGCTATTGCTGTTGTTCGTGGACGCGCGCTACCGCTATCTTGAATCCACGCGCGGCGTATTATCCGTACTGGTTTCGCCGATACAGCGGCTGGCGACCTTGCCGGGCGTATTGTGGCAGCAAGCGGGTGACTTTTTTGTCACACAGCGCAGCTTGGTGGATGAGAACAAATTATTACATCTGCAGCATCAGGACGATGCGGCGCAATTGTCGCAATGGCGGGCGTTGCAGCATGAAAATCAGCAACTGCGCAATTTGCTGGCGCTGCCACTGCGTAGCGAATTTAATGCGCAACAAGTCGAGATCATATATGCCGAGCGCGATGTATTCAGACGCCGGGTGCTCATCAATAAAGGCGGGGACGCAAATTTCCATACCGGGCAAGTGGTGATGGATGACACAGGTATCGTCGGGCAAATCACGCGCGTATACCCGTGGCTTTCCGAAGTCACATTGATTACCGAAAAAGACCATGCCGTGCCGGTGCAGGTGTTGCGCAACGGATTGCGCACCATCGTGTTCGGTGCGGGCGACACCAGCCAGTTGTCGCTGCGCTACATGCCCATCAGCTCCGACATCCAGAACGGTGATGTCTTGGTGACATCTGGAATTGACGGCATCTATCCGCCGGGCATTCCAGTCGCCAAAGTGATCAAGATCGAGCGCGATGCCGCATACCCGTTTGCGCGCGTTATCTGCCTGCCGTTGGCCGGGGTGGACAAACATCGACATTTGCTGGTTTTGTCCGATTTACCAAAATTGCCTGAGCGCCCGCCGGAAGCGCCGTTGGCAACCGGCGCTACGCAGAATTTAAAAATGAAGCACAAAAAATAAAATGTCCTATCTTGACCCGGACAACCCGGAAATCCAGCGTCCGATCAGCAATACCTTTATCGTAATAAGCATATTGGTCGCGCTGTTCCTGAACGGGCTACCATGGGAAGGTATCTGGCTGATGCTGCGCCCGGATTTCGTTGCGTTGGTTATGCTGTATTGGTGCGCGCATAAACCGTTGCGTGTTGGTATCGGGCTGTCCTGGGCGGTCGGGATACTCGCCGATGTAGCCGATGCCAGTTTGTTCGGGCAGCATGCGCTGGCCTATACACTGCTTGCCTTTGGTGGCGTGATACTGCACCACCGTTTGAAGATGTTCTACCTGCGCCAGCAAACTACCCAAGTGTTCGTTATTTTTGCGCTGACCTATACGGTGTACGCGTTGGTGCATTGGCAGGTAAACGGCTATGTGGTATGGACATACCTTCTCGGTTGTCTGACTTCGACCATGCTGTGGGCTCCACTCAGCATCACGTTCCAAGCGGTACAGCAGATGCGCGCGGACAACAAGGTGTCGTAGAGATGCACGCAAACCTGCCTCTGCGCAAAAATTTGCCCAAATTCTGCGGTGATGAAGGCGCGGCTTATCCCCGTGTGGGCAAAGCATGAACAAACAAGTTGAGTTAAAAAACCACCAGCAAGATATATTTTACTTCCGGTTGCGTTTGGCTATCAGTATTGGTTTTGTATTGACATTGTTGGGAATTTTGCTGGCGCGCCTAGTTTACCTGCAAGTGGTGCGCCACGATTATTACCAGACGTTGGCGGAAAGCAACCGCATCTCCATTGTTCCCATCGTTCCCAATCGCGGCCTGATACTCGACCGCAACGGCGTGGTGCTGGCGCACAATTATTCCGGCTATACGCTGGAAATAAACTCAAACCGAACAACCGACTTCGAAGCCACGATAAATGAGTTGTCCACGCTGGTCAATATCACTCCCAAGGATCGCAAGCGCTTCAAGAAGCTGCTCACCGAGCGACGCAATTCCGAAACCTTGATGATCCGCAACCGGCTCACCGATGAAGAGGTCGCACGCTTTGCCGCGCAACAATACCGGTTTCCGGGTGTAGAGATCAAAGCGCGGCTGTTCCGCGATTACCCATACAGCGACAAAACCGCACACCTGATCGGTTATATCGGACGAATCAACCAGACAGACGTGGATCAGCTCGAAGAAAACGATCTGGCAGCCAACTATCGCGGCTCCGATTACATCGGCAAAACCGGCCTGGAACAGAGCTACGAAAGCGAATTGCACGGCACCACCGGGGTGGAACAAGTCGAAGTGGATTCGGGCGGGCGATCGGTGCGTATGCTATCGCGCACCCCGCCGGCTTCCGGCAACACGCTGGTATTGAGCATCGACGCAAAATTGCAGGAAATTGCTGAGCAGTCATTTGGCAGCTATCGCGGTGCGTTGGTGGCCATTGATCCGAACAATGGCGAGGTGCTGGCCTTTGTCAGCAAGCCTGGTTACGATCCCAGCCTGTTTATTGACGGCATTGATACGCAGAGTTGGGATGAGCTGAATAATTCACCGGATGTGCCGCTCAACAATCGTGCGCTACGCGGGCAGTATCCGGCAGGTTCCACAGTCAAGCCTTTTATGGCGATGGCCGGACTACATTACAAAACACGCTCACCTGATCGCACTATCAGCGATCCTGGCTATTTCAACCTGCCCGGCAGCAGCCACCAATACCGCGATTGGAAGAAGGGCGGGCACGGCAGCGTGGACATGTTCAAGTCCATCGTCATCTCATGCGATACCTACTATTACGGTTTGGCAACGGAGATGGGCATAGATAACATCTTCAATTTCATGTCACGGTTCGGCTTTGGCAAGAAAACAGGCATTGATTTGGAAGGTGAAACATCCGGCCTGCTGCCCTCGCAGGAATGGAAAATGAAGCGCTACAAAGAAAAATGGTATGTGGGCGATACCGTATCGGTGGGCATCGGGCAGGGCTATAGCCTGGCAACGCCAATGCAGCTGGCTTTCGCCACCGCAGCGTTGGCCAATAACGGCATTGGCTTCAAGCCGCATCTGGTCAGAGAGGTGCGCAGTTCGCGCAGCAATGAAAGCCGTTTGATCGAAATCAAACAAGCCTTCGATTTAAAGCTTGACCCGGCGCATCTCGACTTGGTGAAACGCGCCATGGCGGCAGTCACCCAGCCGGGAGGTACGGCGGCAGGAGCGGCGGCAGGCACACCCTACCGCATCGCTGGAAAAACCGGCACCGCACAGGTGATCGCCATGAAACAGGATGAAAAATATGATGCCAGCAAAATCGACGAAAGGCATCGCGACCACGCATGGTTTATCGCTTTCGCCCCTGCAGAGCAACCTAAAATCGCTCTGGCGGTGCTGGTCGAGAACGGCGGCCACGGCGGCAGCACGGCTGCCCCAATTGCGCGTAAAGTGATGGATTATTTTCTGCTCGGCAAGATACCGAAACCGTTGCCGGATATAACCGATAAGGGGGGCGAGGAAAATGACTAAACGCCAGAAATGGCTTCGCTTTGTCGCGCATCTCGACCTGCCATTGCTGCTCGGCATTGTCTTGCTGATGCTGGTAAGCCTGCTGGTGCTGCATAGCGCGGACAGTGCAAGCTGGAACCGCCCACTGAGCCAGATGCTCAATATTGCGGTGGCGCTCACCTGCATGTGCCTGGTCGCCCACTTGCCGCTGCATTATTTGATGCGCACCGCGTTGCCGATTTACTTGTTGGGCATGGCACTGCTGGTCAGTGTGGCGCTGTTCGGCGAAATCAGCCACGGTGCGAGGCGCTGGCTGAACGTCGGTGTGGCGACCATTCAGCCTTCCGAGTTGATGAAGATCGGCGTTCCGTTGATGATGGCATGGTACTTTGAGAAAAATGAAGCTACCCTCACCCTGAAAAATTATTTTATTGCCGCGCTGTTGTTGGTGATGCCGATAGCATTGATCGCGCGCCAGCCCGATTTGGGAACCGCGTTGCTGATTTCCGCTAGCGGATTTTATGTATTGTTTCTGGCGGGGCTGAGTTGGCGCGTGATGGGAGTTATGTTTGCCGCGGCGCTTGGCGGCGCGCCAGTGTTGTGGTCGATGCTGCACGATTACCAGCGCCATCGTATTCTGATGCTGTTCGACCCATCGCAAGACGCGCTGGGCAAGGGTTATCACACCATTCAGGGCATGATCGCCGTTGGCTCGGGCGGCATTCTTGGCAAAGGTTATCTGAACGGTACGCAGACCCATCTCGATTTTTTACCGGAGCGCACCACCGACTTCATTTTCGCGGTATATTCGGAGGAGTTCGGTTTGCTCGGCAACCTGATCCTACTGAGTATGTATTTGTTTGTGATTGGGCGCGGCTTCATCATCACCGCCAATGCATCAACCTACTTCACGCGCCTGATGGCAGGTTCCATCACGCTGACTTTCGCCACTTACACATTTGTAAACATGGGCATGGTCAGCGGTATTCTACCGGTAGTCGGTGTGCCGTTGCCGCTGATAAGTTACGGAGGAACATCAATGCTGACCTTGCTGCTAGGTTTTGGTATGCTGATGAGCATTGAGACGCACAAGAATCTGGTTAAGACCTGATTGGGGATGAGTGTCCAGGTGCAAAGGGCCAAAGTTTTGCCTCGCCGCGCGAGGTTTTATCCAGCCTCCAGCCCCCGGTTTCTCGGCCCCTCATTTAAAGGAGAAAGCATGAACAAGCAAATCGCAATTTTTACTTTTGCAACTCTTGTACTCACTGCCTGCGGCAGCGCCCCACAACGCCCGATAGAAACACGCAGCACTCCCGCTCCGATTGAAGATCGTTCCGTTAGCTCCCAGGCGGCACCAGCAGCACCTGCACCGGGCGGCTATCTTACCGGCGACGGTCCCGGCACAGACACACCAGCCAACGTTGACGACATCCCCGATGCCATACCGAAAAGCGAACCGTTGCACCGCTATGCCAACCGCCCTTATGTCGCGCTGGGCAAAACGTACACCCCTCTGACCACATCGGGTAACTTCAAGGAACGCGGCATCGCCTCGTGGTATGGAAAAAAATTCCACGGTCAGCGCACTTCTATCGGCGAAACATACGACATGTACGCCATGACCGCCGCACACCCCACCTTGCCGATTCCCAGCTATGCGCGCGTGACCAATGTCGCCACAAAAAAATCCGTCGTAGTACGCGTCAACGATAGAGGTCCGTTCCTGCATGAACGCGTGATGGATCTTTCCTACACCGCCGCGCATAAACTCGGCATCGTCAGCAACGGCAGCTCAGAAGTGGAAATCGAAAGTGTAACCGCCAATGCCGACACCAATGTTCTCGCCAAAGCCGAGCCGGTACAAAGCAAACCGCTGGAGAAAATCGAGCCTGCCGCCAATAGCCCGCTACCTGCCGCAAACACGGCGGTAAGCAGCAACATTTATTTGCAACTCGGCGCATTCAAAACGCAGGAAGCTGCAGAAAATTTTGTGGCAAAAATGCGAGCTGACCTAGGCGAGGTTGGCAAACAAATCAGCGTGTTTGTCAAAGATGGCCTTACCCGCGTTCACTTGGGGCCATATACCAGCCAGAACGAAGCGCGGAGCAGCGCAGATGGCCTAAAGGGGAAGCTTGGGTTCAAGCCGATGCTGAATTTTCACTAGGGAAACGCAGATTTAATCCGTTCGTGGTTAAGTAGTGCCTGTCAGAAAACCCCTGTTTTTTAAAAACTTACTCCCTGAATTTTTGGCATGTACCCCACAACTCTTGATTTTTGTTGCTGGAAGGAAAAGTTTTTCATTTTCCTGATACAGAAACGCGAATTCCCAATAT
>CAIZNF010000481.1 GCA_903934275.1 uncultured Nitrosomonadales bacterium | reverse complement strand
TAAGCCGGACGAGCCGGAACTAAAAAAGTGCCGCGCATTAGAATTCCGGTCATGTTTTGACATCATTTGGCAGGCAAGAGATTAAATATCTCTAAAGTCGCATTATAAAACTTTGCGGTTGCTGCTTGGTGGGTAGTTTGATGCGGCCAGTAGCTGAAGAAAATCGGAGTTGTTCTGGGGTAAAATCGGCGGCAGGGCGGGTGCAGGCAGGCATTTTTTATGGATAAGTGTTCGGTTGGCCACAGTTATCCCAAATGGCTATCCCGCTATTCGTCATTATTGAATGCTAAATTCAGATTAGAGAGTCACAGGAAATATGAAATCTATTGTTATCCTTATATCAGGACGCGGCAGCAACATGAGGGCGTTGCTGGAGGCGCAGCCGCATTGCCGAATCGCCGCTGTCATCAGCAATCGCGCGGATGCCGAAGGTTTAAATATCGCCAAAGCGCGTGGCATCGCTACTGTGGTTGTCGGGCACCGCGACTATGCGGATCGCGACAGTTTCGATACCGCACTTGCCGGGGAAATTGATGCTTTCCATCCGGATTTTGTGGCGCTGGCCGGATTCATGCGCATCCTCACCGCAGGTTTTGTAGCGCGCTATCGCGGCAAGCTCGTCAACATCCACCCCTCGCTATTACCGGCATACGGTGGCCTTAACACCCATGCGCGCGCGCTGCACGACGGGGTGAAAATACACGGCTGCACCGTGCATTTCGTCACCCCCGATCTCGATCACGGGCCCATCATTATTCAGGCTGCCGTGCCGGTGTTGCCTCACGATACCGGACAAACGCTCGCCGCACGTGTCCTGCGCGAAGAGCATCGCATCTACCCGCAAGCCATCCGTTGGCTTTGTGAAGGTCAAATCGAACTAAGCGAAAATGATCGGGTCACATTTCGGAGCCGCAAACAAGCGAGCCACGCAATGGTTTCACCCGGGCTGGAGTAAAGAGATGAAAAAGTGCGGAAAGTTGGGAGCAGTTCAAGAATGCAGCCTAGTTGCGGCGGCGCTTCTGCTTTTTGTTTTCTGTCTTCTGCCTTCTGCATTTGCCGCCCCGCCCGGCAGCGTGCAAGCCAGCTACGATATTTACAAGGGTGGCATGAAAGTCGGGCAGATTGAAGAAGTTTACAAGCGAGTCAAGGACAGCTACACGCTGTCCAGCACCACGACCCCGGTCGGCTTGCTGGCAATGTTCAAACCAGAAAAAATTTTCGTAGACAGCAGCGGCTTGATCGGCAAACAAGGTTTGCAGCCGCTGCGCTTCAACCATCGACGCGAACGCGATGAAAGCAAGGAAAACCGCGCCGAATTTGACTGGGAAGCCAAACAGCTCACCCTGATACATCAAACGCAACGCACGGTGGTCGCGCTGTTAAGCGGCACCCAAGATCGTTTGAGCGCGATGTACCAGTTCATGTTTCTACCGCTACAATCCGCCGTTACACTGGATTTTCCGATGACCAATGGCCACAAGCTGGACAGCTACCACTACGCGATCACCCTCAGCCAAAAACTCAAAACACCAGCCGGTGAATTTAACACCTTGTATCTTGACAGCCGGGCAAAAGTAGGCGAAAACCGTACCGAAATTTGGCTGGCTACGCAACACAGCAACTTGCCATGCAAAATGATCATTACCGATGCCGATGGTGGCCAACTTATTCAGGTATTGAGCAAACTCGACATCAAGCCGTGATTGCACTCCCGCGCACTTCGATCGGAAGAATCGCCTTAGCCATTGTCCTGTCGCTGATGGCGCATCTAATTGTGCTATTCGCGCCGTTGGTCAAATTGCCACCCTCCGGCATACCGCTGCCACTCCTTACGGCAAGACTGGAACCGCTGCCCCAGGTTTCTGTTAAGCCTGTTCTGGAGCCGCCGCCTAAAATTGCCGCCCGCCCCGCTCCGGCAAGAAAACCTAAGCCCAGTTTTCAGCCCGCTCCGGTTGTACCGGATACAGTATCGCCGGGCGAAAATCTGGATGAAAATAGCCCGCCCGAAACTCCGCAAATTGATCCAGTCCCGCAATCTCCGCCCGCTAGCGAGGTGGTTGAAAATATTAAACCCGTGCACCCGCTCCCCAAACGCGCACAACTTACTTTCATCGCATACAAGGGAACCGACTTTCAAGTCGGTGAGGCACGCCATCTCCTGGAAATCGGCGATGACAAAAGCTACACGCTCAAGGTCGGCATGAATACAACCGGCTTGGCAAGTGTCTTCAAAACCTTTGAATTAAACCAGCAAAGCGGCGGCACACTGACCGCACAAGGGTTGCGCCCAAACAAATACAGCGAAATAAAAAACACCTCCAAAGGCAAAGAGGCGCTCGATGCAAAATTTGTATGGGAAGAAAAATCATTGTCCTTCTCGAACGGAAGCCATACACGACTACCGGAACAGGCTCAGGATATTATCAGTTTCATGTATCAGCTTTCGCAGATGCCTTTGGATAAAGGCGCGATATCCATGTATATCAGCAACGGAAAAAAACTGGAACGCTATGAGCTGGCTGTCGGCGAAGAAGAAATGATTCAGACTGGCCTCGGCCAGATGCGCGCGTTGCCGTTACGTAAAATTTATCTGCTTGGCGAAGAGGGGTTGGAGGTTTGGCTGGGCTTGGAATATCGGCTGCTACCCGTCAAGATTCGCCAAATAGACCGCACCGGGCAAATTGCCGGTGAGATGGTTATTTCAGAGATACGCGTGGCGGATGAATAATTCTAGAAAAGGCAGTTGCCC